>JAITLE010000034.1 GCA_031278075.1 Bifidobacteriaceae bacterium
GAGACCAGGCCTGCGGGGGCGACGGGCGGTGGCTGAGGCGACGGAAGCCCAAGAGCGGCGGTCAGCTCAACGCGCGGCCCTGGAACGGGTCCTGAGCGGCTCCAAGCGGCTGGCGAGAAGCCGGCCGAAAGCGGCGGAATGGTCCTCCCGCCGCGACCCGGCCCTCGCGGGAGAACTCGTCGACGAGCTGGTGAAGCGGGAAGGCTGGGCGCTGGACATCTCCCTCGGCTCGTTGGCGGCGACCTGGCCGGAGATCGTGGGTCCGCAGGTGGCGGACCACTGCGCCCCGGAGGCGTTCGCCGAAGGCGAGCTGACGGTGAGAGCGGACTCCGCCGCGTGGGCCACCCAGATCCGGCTGCTCGCCGGACAACTCCTGACAGCGCTGGAGCGGGCCCTCGGGGAAGGCCTGGTGAGCGAGATAAAGGTCTTGGGCCCGGCCGGACCGAAGCGGCGCGGCCGACACATCACTCGCCGCTAGCCTGTGGACAAACCCTCGCGGCCGGCGCGGAACCGCTAGAATGAACCGCGAATATCCCAGTGTGGACGTGGTTTCGGCGCGCCCTTGGGGGATAAGTCCAGGGGAGGCGCCAGCGGGCTCCTCCCGCGACCCAAGCCATCTCGGGGCGGCGGCAAGCGCCTGGCCCGAAGACGGCATCGTTCAGGAGAAAGCTCGCCGACGTGACAGATACGTCTCCAGCGGCGCCAAACGGCGCGGCGCACTACGACGCGGACGACATCACAGTCCTCGAAGGGCTCGACGCCGTGCGCAAACGTCCCGGCATGTACATCGGCTCCACCGGGGAGCGCGGCCTGCACCACCTGGTCTACGAGGTGGTGGACAACTCGGTCGACGAGGCGCTGGCCGGGTTCGCCACCCGGATCCAGGCGATCATCCTGCCGGACGGCGGGATGCGCGTCGAGGACAACGGGCGCGGCATTCCCGTGGCCGAGCACACCGGGGAGCACAAGTCGGCGCTTGAGTTGGTGTTGACAGTCCTACACGCGGGCGGGAAGTTCGGCGGGAGCGGCTACACGGTCTCGGGCGGGTTGCACGGCGTGGGCGTCTCCGTGGTGAACGCCTTGTCGAGCCGGCTGGACGCGGAGGTGTACAGGGACGGGTTCGTCTGGAACATGTCGTTCGACCACGGCTCGCCGGTCGGGGAGATGACACGCGGCGCGCCGACGGGACGGACCGGGACCACGATCACCTTCTGGCCCAACCCGGAGATCTTCGAGACCGTCGACTTCGATTTCGAGACTCTGAGGCTGCGGTTCCAACAGATGGCGTTCCTGAACCGAGGCTTGACGATCTCTTTGACGGATCAGCGGCCCGCCCACGACACAGGCGAGGAGGGACCGGAGGAGACGGACACGGTCCGGTCGGTGACATACCGGTTCGATAGGGGCCTAGTGGACTACGTGGAGCACTTCAACGCCGCCCGCAAATCGGAGCCCGTCAACCCGGCGGTGATCTACTTCGAATCGGAGGCGCCCGATTCGACCATCTCGGTGGAAGTGGCGATGCAGTGGACGACAGCCTATTCCGAAGCGGTCCACACCTTCGCGAACACCATCAACACCACCGACGGCGGCACTCACGAAGAAGGGTTCCGGGCGGCGCTGACCTCGCTGGTCAACCGCTATGCGCGCGACAAGGGGATCCTGAAAGACAAAGATGACAATCTGACCGGCGACGACGTCCGGGAGGGCCTCATCGCCGTGGTCTCCGTGAAGCTCACCGAGCCGCAGTTCGAGGGCCAGACCAAGACCAAACTCGGCAACACCGAGGCGAAGACATTTGTGCAACGGGTGGTCGGCGAGCGATTGGGTGATTGGTTCGACTCACACCCGTCTGAGGCGAAAGACGTCATCCGGAAAGCGATTCAGGCCAGTCAAGCCCGGGTGGCGGCGCGCAAGGCGCGTGAGGCGACCCGCCGGAAGGGTCTGCTCGAGTCGGGCGGCATGCCGGGGAAGCTCAAGGACTGCTCGTCCAGGGACCCGGCGAAATCAGAGGTGTTCATTGTGGAGGGGGACTCGGCTGGGGGCAGCGCGATACGCGGGCGCGACCCGGAGACCCAAGCGATCCTGCCGATCCGGGGGAAAATCCTGAACGTCGAGAAGGCCCGCCTGGACCGAGCCTTGTCCAACGCCGAGATCCAGGCCCTGATCACCGCGTTCGGCACCGGGATCGGCGAGGACTTCGACTTGGAGAAGCTGCGCTACCACAAGATCGTGTTGATGGCGGACGCGGACGTCGACGGCAAACACATCCAGACCTTGCTGCTCACGCTCCTTTACCGGTACATGCCGCAGCTCATCAAGAACGGCAACGTCTATCTGGCGCAGCCGCCGCTTTACCGGCTGAAGTGGACCAACGCCGAGCATCAATTCGCGTACTCCGACAGGGAACGGGATCAGATGTTGGCCAGCGGATCCGCCGCCGGGAAACGCATCCCGAAAGAGAACGGGATCCAGCGTTACAAGGGACTGGGTGAGATGAACTACCAGGAGCTGTGGGAGACCACGATGGATCCCGCCCAACGCACCCTGCTCCAAATCACGATGGAAGAGGCGGCGGCCGTCGAGGAGACGTTCTCGATCCTGATGGGCGAGGACGTCGAATCCCGCAAAGCTTTCATCCAACGCAACGCCCACGACGTGCGGTTCCTCGACATCTGAGGCCCGCTGAGCTGCCCGCGGCAAGAACCACGACATCCGAAGGACACCCGTGACCGATACAACTGTTTCGCTAGAACTGCCGGAGCATGGCCGGATCGAGCCGGTGGATCTACAAACGGAGATGCGCCGCTCCTACCTCGACTACGCGATGAGCGTGATTGTGGGCCGGGCGCTGCCAGACATCCGCGACGGCCTCAAACCCGTCCACCGGCGCGTCATCTACGCGATGTACGACGGCGGCTACCGGCCGGACCGCGGCTACTCGAAGTGCACCCGCGTGGTCGGCGACGTGATGGGGCAGTACCACCCCCACGGCGACTCGGCGATTTACGACACGCTGGTGCGGTTGGTCCAGGACTGGTCGCTGCGCTACCCGTTGGTCGACGGCCAGGGCAACTTCGGCTCGCCGGGGGACGATGGCGCCGCGGCGCCCCGGTACACGGAGTGCCGCATGGCCCCCCTCGCCTTGGAGATGGTCCGCGACATCGAGCGGGACACCGTCGATTTCCAGGACAACTACGACGGCCGGTCCAAAGAGCCCGTGGTGCTCCCGGCCCGGTTCCCCAACCTGCTGGTGAACGGCTCGGCGGGGATCGCCGTCGGGATGGCGACCAACATCCCGCCCCACAACTTGCGCGAGGTCGCCGCTGGCGTCCAATGGCACTTGGCGCATCCGGACGCGCCCCGGGAAGAGTTGTTGGAGGCGCTCATCGAGCGCATCCCCGGCCCGGATTTCCCGACGGGCGCGTTGATCCTCGGGACTAAGGGGATCAAGGACGCCTACCGGACCGGCCGCGGCTCGATCATCATGCGGGCCGTCGTCGAGGTCGAGGAGATAGGCGGGCGCAACGCCCTGGTCTGCACGGAGCTGCCGTACCAGGTCAACCCCGACCGGTTGGCCGCCCGCATCGGGGAGCTGGTCAAGGACGGCCGGCTCCAGGGGATCGCGGACCTGCGCGACGAGTCGTCCGGCCGCACCGGGCAGCGGCTGGTGATCCTGCTCAAGCGGGACGCCGTGCCGAAGGTGGTGCTGAACAACCTCTACAAGCAGACCCAGCTGCAGGACACCTTCGGCGCGAACATGCTGGCGTTGGTCGATGGCGTGCCGCGCGCCCGCAAACTCGACTCGTTTGTGCGTCATTGGACCACGCACCAACTCGAGGTGGTGGTCCGGCGGACCAGTTTCATGCTTCGCGAAGCGCAGGCGCGGGCGCACATCCTGCGCGGCTATCTCAAGGCGTTGGACGCCCTCGACGAAGTGATCGCCCTGATCAGAGCTTCTTCATCGGTGGACGAGGCGCGCCAGGGCCTGATGGCCCTCCTAGAGGTGGACACAGTCCAAGCGAACGCGATCCTGGAGATGCAGCTACGCCGCCTCGCGGCCTTGGAGCGGCAAAAGATCATCGACGAGCACGCCGCGATCGAGGCGCGGATCGCCGACTTCGAGGACATCTTGGCCAACCCGAACCGCCAGCGGGAGATCGTGTCCACCGAGTTGCAAGAGATCGTGGACCGTTTCGGCGATGAGCGGCGCACCCGCATCCTGCCTTTCGAGGGCGAGGTGACGGACGAGGATCTGATCCCGGAAGAGGATGTGGTGGTGACGATCACACGGGGCGGCTACGCGAAACGCACCCGGGTCGACGCGTATCGGTCGCAGCGCCGCGGAGGCAAAGGCATCCGCGGCGCCCAGTTGCGCGAGGACGACGTGGTGGAGCATTTCTTCGTCACCACGACCCATCATTGGCTGCTGTTCTTCACGAACTTCGGCCGCGTCTACCGGACCAAGGGTTATGAGCTGCCCGAGGGCGGCCGCGACGCCAAAGGCCAGCACGTGGCCAATATGCTCGCGTTCCAGGCGGGCGAACGGATCGCGGAGGTGTTGGCTCTGCGGGATTACGAGCAGGCCGAATACCTGGTCCTGGCCACGAAGCGGGGACTCGTCAAGAAGACCCGGCTCGGCGATTACGACTCGCCTCGCTCCGGCGGTGTCATCGCCATCAACTTGCGGGAGGACGCGGACGGCGCCTCCGACGAGGTGGTGGCGGCGCGCCTGGTCGACTCGTCGATGGACCTGATCCTGGTGTCCCGCAAGGGTATGTCCGTGCGCTTCACCGCCTGGGATGAGACGTTACGGCCGATGGGCCGGGCGACATCGGGCGTCACGGGGATGCGCTTCCGTCCCGGCGACGAGCTGCTCGCGATGGACGTGGTGCGTGATGGCGCCGACGTGTTCGTCGTCACGGAGGGCGGTTTCGCGAAACGCACGCCGGTCAGCGACTACCGGCTGCAGGGCCGCGGCGGTCTCGGCATCAAGGTGGCGAAGCTGGCGGTGGAGCGTGGCGACCTGGTGGGGGCGCTGATCGCCGACCCGGCCGACGAGGTGATGGTGATCATGCAGGGCGGCAAGGTGGTCCGCTCCCGCGTCGACGAGGTGCCGGCCAAGGGGCGCGACACCATGGGTGTCGTGTTCGCCAAGCCGGACACGGGCGACAGGATCATAGCGATCGCGCGCAACGTGGAGACCGCCGGTGAGGAGGCGGCGCCAGTGGACGATGCCGATCGGTCAGGACCGGGCGAAGCCGCGCCGGCGGACCAATCGCCACGTTCTTGAATCCTTCCGGTCGGCTAAGGGCGCCGTGACGCTGTTCATGTACGGTGGTGGCGGACACCACTGCAGAGAGTGACATCAGATGACCAGTGAGACTGACTCGGCGTCGGTTGCCGCGCCGGAGAAGAAGGCGCCAACCGGCAAGCCGCGGCGCCAAGCCGCGGGCAAGTCGGCGGCGGCTGGCGCCGAAGGCGCGGGCGGGGTGGCGGCTCCGGCCAAGGCCGCTGCCGCCGCGGACGCGTCCGCGAAGCCAGCTGGCGCCGCCAGGACCTCGGTGGCGGAACGTTCGCCGGCCGGGCCGGTCGCGGCTGGGGGCGGCGGGTCGGCATCGTCGGCGTCTGATGGCGAGGCCCCTGGCGGGTCGTCGCGTCCGCCGACTATCGAACCGAAGACGAAGCCTCGGCCGGTCGGCGGTTCTTCGAACGTGCGGCGGGTGGGGCACTCCGACGGCGACGCGCGGACGACGCACGGCGGGGCTGGGTTGACACCCGGCAGTCACGGACCGCGCCGCTCGTACCGGACTGGGGCGGCGGGTGGGGCGACGACGGCAGTGGGCGGCGTCGTGCCGGAGACCGCCGCGTTCGGTGTGCACCGGCCGGGCGGCGCGGCGGCGGACGCGGCACACAGCGGGTTGGCTGAACCGCCCGGCGGGGCGGGCGCGGGCGTGCCGCGGGGCCGGCCAAAGAGGTCTTCGATCGGGGTGGCGGCGGCCGGGGGCGCTGTGGCAGCCGCGGGCGCGGCGGCCGGGGGCGCGAGAATGGTCGGCCCGGGCGGCGTGGAGGCGCGCGTCGAGCCGGCGGGCTCGGCGAAACAGGCTCGCAAACAGGGTCGAATCAAGCTGAATTTGTCATATGTGGCGCCGTTGTCGGTGATGAAAATCGCGTTTTTGGTGGCGGTGGCGTTGGGAATAGCGTTCGCTGTGGTCGTCTTCATTCTGTGGGAAGCGTTGGATGAGAAGGCGGTCTTCACCACGATCGACGACATGATAACGGAAGTGGTGGGCGCGAATCGTCCTGAATGGCTGAACATCTTGGATTATCTCGAACGGGGCCGGATCATGTCGGGGGCGGCCGTCATCGCGGTGATCAACGTGGTGATCATCACGGTCGTCTCAACGCTGCTCGCCGTGATCTACAACATAGTCGCAGCCCTGGTGGGCGGCGTGCATGTGACCCTGAAGGAGGACTGAGCCGGCGCGGCCCGGGGAGACGCCCTCGCGGGCGGGGGCCTCACGCGCGCCGAGGCGTTGGACGCTTCTTGGCGGGAGAGACACCATCTCGGGCGGGGGCGTCACCGTCCGGCCACTGGTAGACGTGGCTCTTGCTGGGCGCCGCTCTCGCGGGCGGGGGCCTCACGCGGAGACGGCCCGGCAAGCGGTGGCGAGCCGTCGGGACTCCTTCCCGGGCGGGGGCTTTGCGCCGGGCCGCCTCGGTGAGGTAGTGTCGCGTGACGTCGCCGCTGTCGCGGCGGCCGTTGGGCCTATAGCTCAGGCGGTTAGAGCGCTTCCCTGATAAGGAAGAGGTCGGAGGTTCAAGTCCCCCTAGGCCCACACTGAATCGTGGCTTCCGTTGGGACGTATGGCCTAGGCGGGGCTCATGGGGCTAGGCGCGTGAGCGGCGCGGATCCGCTGATCAACGCGCTAAGGACCGGGGCGTGATAGGCTCCGTCAAGCGCTGCACGCCAAGGGGGGATGGGCTGGCGACGTGCCAAACAACCTGGGAGGTTTCATTATGAAAAAGCTGTTGATTGTTCTGGGTCTTTCCGCCGTCGGGCTCTTGATCTACCGGAAGGTGGCCCAGGACAAGGCCGAACTCGACCTCTGGGCCGAAGTCACCGACCCGGTCGACTAGCCACGCGAACGCGCGCTCGGGTGGCGGCGCGCTTCGCTCACCGCCCCGCGTGGGCTTGAGATGATTGGTCGCGCCCCGCGAACGGGGCGTTTGGGGCCGTGGCGCAGTTGGTAGCGCATCTGCTTTGCAAGCAGAGGGTCGCCGGTTCGAGTCCGGTCGGCTCCACCATAGTTGGCTTACTCGAACTACCGACCCGCGCATGTCGCTGGATGTCGCTGTTTGGTCCGCGGCCAGTGGTCGGCGTGGAGGCGAACCTCGGGGGCCAGGGCAACGTCGCGGTAGTGGTCCTCAACGAGTTGCTCGACAGTGGACACCAGGACGCGCTGCATCTGGCAACCGTTGCGGCGGGCCTGCCTGCCGAGGCAGAAGAAGTAGGGGTAAACGTCTGCGTTGCCGGAGCGAGCCATCTCGATGCTCATCCGGGCACTGCACTGGCAGTACAGGGAGCCTTTGAGGTAGTGGGTGTGTTTCCGCTGCCGGTCCCCAGCGTGGTAGCGCGAGGACAGCACAGCTTGGACCTTCTCGAAGGTCAGCGGATGAACCAATGGGTCGTGGGTGCCCCGGTGCCTGGCTCCCTTGTAGATGGTGAACCCGGTGTGATACGGGTTGCGTAGGAGTAGTTGCAGCGATGCCACAGAGATCGCTTTGGCCGGGCGCTTGGCTGTCGGCAGGGTCGTCG
>JAITLE010000077.1 GCA_031278075.1 Bifidobacteriaceae bacterium
TTCGCCGGGCCGACTCCCGTCACTTTCGACAGCTCCTCTGGGCGCGCAGCGGCCAAGTCGGCCACTCCTCCCCATTGAGCCAACAGCGCTTGAGCTAACTCGAGCGCGCTGGCGCCGGCGCTGCCGGAGCCAAGCTGGATCGCGACCAACTCGGCATCGCTCAGGGCTGCCGTTCCCTGGCGCAGCAGCCGCTCCCGCGGCCGGTCGTCGACCGGCACGTCCGTCATCCTCACAGTCATGTCAAGAACTCTGCCACGAGGGTCCGACACTTCTGACCGGTCATTGGCTGAGCACGCGCAGGACCGAAGCATGAGAGACTCTCGGCCGAGCGGCGAGGATCTCAGGCGGTCAGCGCCCGCAACTCCGCGACGACACCGGCCTCCCAGCGCTGAGCGGTGGGGGACGCTTTGGTGAAGGCGCCGCTCTCATGGGTCTGGCCGGCGAATCGCTTGAGCTGCGCGTCCACACCCGCCGCGGCGAGCCGCGCCGCATAGGCCTTAGCGTCGCCACGCAGCAGATCGTATTGGGCGGCGAAGATCCTGGCCGGCGGCAAGCCCGCGAGGTCGGGCGCCAGCAGCGGCGAGGCGAGCGGCTCGCGCGCCAGTGCGGGATCACCCAGATAGTCCCGGGCGATCTGCCTCAAACCCCGCGCCACCAAGAACGGCGGAGCGCCCATCCGCCAGGCGATCGCCCTGTCCAGATGCCCTCCGGTCAGATCCAGCGCGGGCACTTCCAACAGTTGGAGGCGCAGCGGCGCCCGTGCGCTGTCACGGTTCGCGAGCGCCACGGCAGCTGCGAGGTTCGCGCCGGAGGAAGCCCCGCCAATCGCGAGTCGCTCCGGTGCGATCCCGACCGACGATGCCGACCGCCACAGCCATTCCAAAGCCGCCAGCCCCTGCCGCAACGCGACGGGATAGGCGTGCTCGGGTGCGAGCGCGTAGTCGACCGCGGCCACGACAATCCCGGCCGCGTGGGCTCTGGACCGGTTGGCGATGTCGACTGTTGGGAAGTCGAGGCCGCCTTGGCGGAACGCGCCCCCGAAGAACGTCAACAGCGCCCCGCGCCGGGTGTGGGGCGTTGTCGGCATGGTCTGCGGGTGGGGGGTGGCAGGCGTGGGCGGGATGTACAAGCGGACTCGGACCGGCGGGGCGCCTTCGACTGGGACACGCACGTCCCGAGTGGTGACCTCTTCGGGAGCTGGCGCCATGAACCGCGCGGCGAGCGCCTGGTTGACACGGGCAGCCTGTTCGCGCCACCCGGCCGGAGTCCGCTCGGGCCGGCCGGCGACCCGCCGGGCGATGCGACGCGCCTCCTTGGCCACTGGATCAATCGGCATCCCAGTCCTCCTCAATAGGTCTCACGCCAATGGTCCGCCTCAGCCTCGATCCACCGATCCTCGCCTACTGCGCCGCCCCAGCCAGGCACGCTGGACGCCCCCGGCCCGCCGGGCAGGCCACCGGCCTGCCATCGCCGGCCAGGAACGCCCATCGCACCCGTCTAGTGCTGCTCGCTACGGCGATCATCGGTGGATCCAGGCTCAGCGCACGCTCCGAATCGGGATCACCAGGACAATCGCGGCCAGCGCGGCCGCCCCGGCGAACCCGAACAACGCGCGGTAACCGGCGACCTTGATCACGGTGGCGGCGATCCCGGGCGCCAGCATCTGGCCGCCCGCTTGAGCGATGTTCAGGATGCCGAGTTGCTTGCCGGCCTGGGCGGCGGCGGGCAAGACCTGAGTCATGAGCGCCTGGTCGACAGACAGATAGGCGCCATAACCCAGGCCGGCCACGACCAGCGAGATCGCCACCCCGGGCACTGTGGGGCTGGCCAGCGGGAAGATGACGGACGCGCCGATCAACGCCGAGGCGACGATCACGACCACCTTGCGCCGCCCGAGCCGGTCGGAGATCCACCCGCCGGGCACGATCGCGGCGAGAATCGCCGCGAGGAGCGCCGCTGAGAGCAGCGGATAAACCGCCGCCGCGGAGTCCTGGTCAAGCCCGCAATAGTCTTCGAGCAGGTACAGCAGGAACGAGTAGATCCCCCAGAACCCGGTGATCAGCACGAGGCGCGCCGCGAACACCCAAGCGAAATCCGGATGCCGCCGGGGCGAGACCCAGAACGAGCGCAACTCGTGGCGCCATGACAGCTGTGGTTCGCGCGGCAGCAGGCGCGAGTCGCGGCGTAGCGTCAGCGCCAGCGGCGCGCCCAGCACCAGACAGAACGCGGCGCAAGCGGCGAAGCCGGTCTGCACGCGCTGCGCGAACAAGGACAGGGCTAGCACTCCGCCGAGCACGCCCAGGTAGGCGCCCGCCCCGCCCAGCGCGGAGACCATGCCGCGTCGTTCGACCGGCGTGCGGTCGGCGACGATCGCCGTGAGCGGCGCCGCGAACATCGAGTAGAAGATCTGGGTGCCGCATGCGGCCGCCAGGATCAGGGGGAATGCCCTCGCCACAGAGAACACCGCGACGCACAGCGCGATCCCGACCACGCCGGCGCCGATCCATGGCGCGCGCCTGCCCCACCGTGTCCGCGTCCGGTCGGAGACCGCCCCCCAGACGGGCTGTGCGATGATCGCGCACACCGCCGCGAGAGTGCCCACGAGCCCGTAGCGCTCCACTTTGGACGCCGGGTCGATGTCTTCGAGCCACAGTGGCAACAGATATGTCGCCGCGCCGCCGTTGGACATGTTGACCACGAGTTGGAGTCCGAAGTAGGCGGCCATGAGCCGCCCGAGGCGGACTGGCGCCGGGTATGGGGTGCTGGTCGCCACGCTGCGTCCTCCTTGGTGGTGTTCGCCAGGCTGATAAAGTGCTTTCCGAAAAGGAGTCATGACAAGCTTATAGCTTCGCCCGCCCGCGCGCGAGGGCGCCTCAAGTAGGCTCATGGCGGCGACGCGCGCGGCCGTCGGGACGAACGAGGCGGGCGCGGCCGGTCGGCATCGTGCTTCGGATAGGAGGTGGCATGGCTGGGGAGCACCCCACGATTTACGACGTGGCGGCGCGGGCGGGCGTCAGCATCGGGACGGTGTCGAAGGCGCTCAACGCTTCGGGGAAGGTCTCGGACCAGACGCGGCGGCGGGTGCTCGACGCCGTCCAAACCCTCGGTTTTGTGCCGAAGGAGGCCGCCCAAGCGCGGGCACGCCGCGGGAGCGGGCGAATCGGGGTGTTCGCGCCGTTCTCGACATACCCGTCGTTCGGCGAACGGCTGAGCGGTGTGCTCGCGGCGCTGCCGCCGCGGCGTCTGGATGTGGCGGTGTTCGACGTCCAATCCGCCGCGGACTCCGGGCGGGTGCTGGAGACGCTGCCGGCGCTGCGCTCGCTGGACGGGGTGATCGTGATGTCTGTGCCGGTGGGACGCAAAGCTGCGGCCGCGCTGCGCCAAGGCGGCCTGCCGGCCGTGTTCGTGGACGTGCCCGACTCGGGTTTCCCCTCGGTCACCGTCGACGACCAGATGGGAGGACGGCTCGCCGCTGGAGCCCTGCTCGCCGCCGGCAAGCGGCGGTTGGCGTTCCTGGGGCAGCGCCAAGCACTGGGCTCGCTCGACTCGCCGTCACGGCGGCGGCTGGACGGCTTCGCCGCCGCGCTCGAGGCGGCGGGCCGACGGTTGCCGGACACCTCGATCGTGTTGACCGGCCGTTCCTTCGCGGAGGCGGTCGCGACCGCTGAGGCGCTCCTGGACCGGGGCGACCCGCCGGACGGGGTGTTCGCCCACACCGACGAGCTGGCCGCCGCAGTCCACTTGGCGGCGCGACGGCGCGGGCTGGCGGCGCCTGGGGACGTGGCGATAATCGGGTTCGACGACTCGACGCTCGCTGAGGCCCTCGAGCTGACGACCATTCGCCAGCCCTTGAGGGAATCCGGGCAGTGGGCCTTGCGGACCCTGGTCGCGATGATGGACGACCCGGCCGCCGCCGCACCGTCCCTGACCCTGCCGGTGGAACTGGTGCGCAGGCGGTCGGCGTAGCCGAACGCCAGGTGCGACCGGTCTGGGACCGGACGCGGCGCCGCTGGGCTGAGCGGCTGGGCTGAGCTGCGGGGCCGAGCTGGGTTGGGACGGGGCGCTGTGCCGCGCGGCCGGGCTGGGACCGGACGCGGCGCGGCCCCGCGCGGCCCCGCGGGGCGGGCTAGGCGCCGCGGGGCGGGCGGACCAGGTCCGCGAGCAGCCGATCGAGCTGGTCGGTCGTGGCCCAGCCGTTGACCGTGACCCGGCCTGTGGCGTCGATCCGCACTTCCAGGCGATCCGGCAGGTCGGCCAGGCGGGGCTCGAACTCCTTCAAACGGTCGGTCAAGAAATGGAACCGTTGGTTGGCCGACCCGACCCAGGGTCGCGTCAGATCGATTTGATCGGCCAGGTACGGCCCGTCGACCAGCAGATCCGTGGCCGCGAGCAGATCGGCCGCCCCGCGCGGCGCAGTCGGCCCTTCGAGGAACTCCCGCTCGAAGCCGGTGAACGTCATGACCGTCAGCCCGCCGCCGCGGGCGAGCGCCGCGAACTCGGCGAACGCCGCCGCTTGCTCGAACGGCTCACCTCCCAGGAGGGTCACGCCGTCGACACCCAAATCCCGCGCCGCGCCAAGGGCGTCCGCCGCGAGATCAGCCGGGGAGGCGTCCCAGCCACCCCGCGTCCCCAAGAGGTGCGGGTTGAAACAACCCACGCAGCGGATCGAGCAGCCCTGCGCCCAAACCGCGAACCGCCTGCCGGGGCCTTCGGCCTCGGTCACGCGCCGGACCGCCCCGATCCGCAGCAGGCGCGGCGCCCCGTCAGACGTCAAGGATCCGCCCCTGGTGCGGCGCGAGACGAGTCGGCGCCACCCCGAACACAACCTTCCCCCGCAGCCGCAGGGCCTCGTGGGGTTGCAGCCCAGCGGCCCGTGTCAGATCGTCGAGGTTCGCGAAGCCGCCCCGTTCCGCGCGCACCGCGACGATCCGCTCCGCCGTCTGCCGCCCGATGCCGACCGCTTGCGCCAACTCCCCCGCCGACGCGGTGTTCGCGTCCAGCGAGGCGGCTTGGGCGGCCCGGGCTGGTTCGGCCGTGGGCTGGGCGCCGCCCAGCATGGTGACCTCACGGCGGCGGCCGAGCCGCCGCGCCTGGTGGTCAGAGCCGAGCGGTTGGCCAAGGGGGCCAAGCCCAGCGGCCGCCCCGGCCGCTACCCCGGCGGCGAAGCCGGGCGCGCCGGATGCGGCCGGCGGAGTCTCGGCGGCGTAGTACTGGCCCAGATCAGCGGCGGCGGCCCAAGCGTCCGCCGGCCCTGCCTGCGCCGACCCGGGCCAAGCGGTCGGAGCGGGATTGATGTGGGCCGCGGCGGGGTACGCCCCAGCCTCATTCGGGTAGGGCTGCGGCGGGATCGGGTAGGTCGGGGCCGTGGCGGGGTAGGCGCCGGCCGTGGCGGGGTGCGGCGGCGGCGCAGTGGGATAGGCCTGCTGCGGGCCGGGATAAGCCGGCCCGCCTGCGGCCGGGGCGAACTGAGCCGGCGGCGTGGCGGCCCCGCTAGCGGTCTGCGCCTGAGGCGCCCGCTGCTCCCCTAACATTTCCTGCAGCGTGGCTCTGGCGACCACATCCCATTCGGCGCGCCAGACCAGGTAAGGGCGGCGTAAAGCGAAGGCGTAAGCGATCTGGACAACCCACATCGCCACCGCGACCGTGACACCGTCGAAGCCGCCGTTCTCGCCGCTCCACAACTCGACGGCGATGCACGAGATGGCTGCGGTCACGACGGAGACCATGGCCGCCACCGTGAATCTCCGTTGGCGGACCCGCACCGCGATGTTGATGCAGGCGATGAAGCCTAGGATGCCGAACCCCAGGATGGGCCAGAGCATCCAAATGCTGCGCCTGACACACCACCAGGCGTTGGAGAGGAGCCGGTAGGCGTCGCGGGACACGCCCGGCGTCGCCCTGATCAGGGTCATGAGCCGCTCCCCTAGTGGTGGAGTTCGTCGTCCACATCGACGGAATCCATCTGCGTGGCAGTGTTGTAATCAGCGGTGAAGGCGCTTTCCACGGTCTGCGCCTCCAACAGCTCCTCAAGCATTGGGATCACCTCGACACATTTGGCGCCCGTGATCCCCAGTGTTTCGGCGACAATCGAGCCGTCGGGGGCGATGCGCAGCCGGATGCGCTCCCCGGGCGCCAGACCGGGCCACGTGGGCTGCGACGATCCGGCCATCAGAGATTCACCGCCTGGAGGACCAACGCGACGGCGCCGTCATCCTCGACCGTCTCCGACTCGATCGCCAACCCCGCCGAACCGGCGTGTTGCCGCAGCCGCCGCAACACCGCATCCTGGACGCGCAGGCCGTAAGCGCGGTCCAACGCGTCGGCGATCTCGTCGGCGCGGCCTTGGCCGACCCGACCCGTGAAGCTGGCGTTCCACACACCACTCCGGTCAGCTCTGAAGTCGGCCCGCACGTCCTGCCAGGTCGCGGTCACGCAGTCGGCGTCCTGAGTGACCCGCGCCCCGACATCGGCCAGCGCGGTCACCAGCAGCGGCCGGTTCCGGATCCTGGTGGGCACGTGCTGCACCACCGCTGGCGGAGCCGCCTGATGGCCCGGCACCGCGGTCGGCCGGATGTCCTGGCCGCGCACGGCCCAAGCCTGGGCGGCCAGCTCCTCCGCGGCGCTGCGCCGGCCCTGCGCCGCTGAGGTCGCGGCCGCGTCGACGCCCTGGCGCTGCGCGTCCCACGCCTGATCCCTCGCCCTCTGGTTGGCGGCGCGGCTGGCCCGCACCGCCGTGATGATGCCCATCATCAGGGGGACCAACGCGACTTCCACGCTCATCAGAAATCGACCACCCTTCCGCCGCGAGTGAGCGAGCCACCGCCCGTCGCGGCCGCAGTTCCTTGTTCGCCGGCCGCTCCGGCAGGACCCATGACATGGGCGCCACCCTGACTGAGCGCGCCGCTCGCCGCCGGCACCTCATAGCCGGAGAGGTCCTCGGTCGCGGTCGCGGCCACCGCCCGGTCCGCCGCCCAGGCGCGGATCGCGGCGATCTCTTCGCTCTGGGTGACGCTCAGCGGGATCATGTTCTGCACCACGCGAGCCAGGTCCGCGGGCGCCAGGGGACGCCGCTCAGCGAACGCGTCGAACAGACCCGCGACCACGGCTTGTTCGATTTCTGCGCCGGTGTAACCCTCGGTGATCTGAGCCAGGGCGTGGAGCAACTCGTCGGTGATCTCCATCCCAGCGGCGGCTGAACCGGCCTTAAGCCGTTTTCGCAGGTGCAGCAGCCAGATGTCGTAGCGTTCGGGGTGGGTGGGCAAGTCCACGAAAAAGATCTCGTCGAACCGCCCCTTGCGCAAGAACTCCGGCGGGAGACGGTCAACCTTGTTCGCGGTCGCGGTCACGAAAACCGGCGCGGTCTTCTCCTGGAGCCACGTCAGGAATGTGCTGAAAACCCGGCTGGACGTTCCCGAATCCGAATCCCCGCCGATGCCCGTGAAACCCTTCTCGACCTCGTCCAACCAAAGGATGCACGGCGCGGCGGCCTCCGCGGTCCGGATCGCGGTGCGGATGTTCTGCTCGCTGGAGCCGACCAGCCCCGCGAACACGCGTCCCACATCCAAACGCAGCAACGGCAGCTGCCACGCGGCCGCCATCGCCTTCGCGGTGAGCGACTTGCCGCAGCCCGGCACCCCCGTCATCAGGACGCCCTTCGGGGCTGGGACACCATAAGACGCGGCCTCGTCCAGCCACGAGTTGTTGCGCTTCATCAGCCACCGCTTCAGGTTCTGCAATCCGCCGACGTCAGCCAAATTCAAGTCCACGCTGACGAATTCCAGCAACCCAGCCTTCCGCACCGCCTGCTTCTTCTCCCGGGTGATGATGCTGACGTCGTCGGCGGACAGCACGCCATCGTCCACCATGGCCCGCGCGAAGGCGTTCGTCGCTTCCGCCAACGTGAGCCCGAGCGCCGCCTTGGCGAGCCGTTCCCGGGTCTCCGCGTCCGCGCTCACCGATATCCGCCCGGCGTTCGACGCGATCATGTTGTCGAGCAGCGCCCCGATCTCGTGTTCCGTGGGGAGCGGGAAATCCACCAAAGTCACATCTTTTTCAAGTTCGGCCGGTATGCGCACCGCCGGCGCCACCACGATCAGCGCGCGGGCTGCCGCGCCGCCCTGGAATTGCGCCGCCAGGTCGCGCAGGGCCCGGACCAGCACCGCGTCCGCCGCGCGGCGGTCGTCGCCGAGGTGGGCGTGCAGATCAAGCATCACGTAAACGCCCGGGCTGTCCTGCCGGAGCATCCAATTGACAGCCTGCAGCGGGGTCTCAGTGGTCGGAACCGGCTTGCCGTCCGCGGCCACCACACCACGGGTCGCGCTCCACACATAGACCGGCCGCACGGTCCGCATCAGCTCGGTGTCCGAGGCCACCGCCATGATCTCGTGCACCACGCGCGACTCTTCGAACGATTCGATATACAAGACGGGGAAACGAGCGCGGAAGAGGAGGCCGAGTTCCCGGCGGAACGATCCCTCTGCGTTGTCGGCCACTCCTGCTCCATCTGTGTCAGGGCCACGGCGCCGGGGGCGAGCGGGCCGCTTGAACGGGGTACTCACCGATCATACCGAACGCTCTCGCGGCCGCCGGGGTCACGGGTCGAGGCTGAACAGGGTAGGTCCGCCGTCGTAGCCTTTGTGCCGCCGTCCCCGAGGCGTGCTCTCAGGGGCCGCCTCATCGCCCCAAGCGGTCCAACCCGCCCGCGGATACCGGGCGAACAGTTCCAGATACGGCCCGGGCGAGCAGGCCTCGATGACCCGGTACTGCTCATCGGGTTTTCGGGAATGCTCACGTTTGCGCGCTTCGATCATGTTCACCTGCGAGCGCGCGGGCGCCAGGGTGCGCATCGAGCCGCGCACTCCGAACAGGATCAGCTCGGTCACGTTACGGAAGTAAAAGCCGACACCGCGGCCGTCCGGGCCGCCGTCCTTGCGACGCTTCGCCCACACCAGGTTCGTCACATAACGGAATCCCCACGCCTCCATGGTTTTCAAGCCTTCCGCGAGCAGCGCGTTAGGCGCCCAGAGGTAAAGGTGGGCGTTTTCCGCGACGATGCCGTCCACCGGCAGCGCGCAGATCTCCGCCAACGGGAGAGTGGAGTAGCGATCCAGGCGACGGTGCTCGGGCGCGACCTTGCCGGTGCGGTTCGTGAAACGCCACGGGGGATCGGCCAGGACGGTCTTGAAACCGCCTCCGACCTGTGGCAACGGCGGCAAGGCCTGAGCTGGGCGCAGTGGCGGCGGCGAGGAGGTCCGCCGTGTCTGGTTGGGCGGGGGTTCGGCCACGCCACGAGCCTAACCGCGACGCCTCAGCGGGGGCGCCGCGGAGGCGCCGCGGGGCGTCAAGCGGCGCCACGCGCGACGGTCAAGCGGTTGAGCCGAGCACCTCCGGATAGGTGACGCTCTGGTCCCCCAGGACGTGCTGCGCCAAGAACGCTTCGACCACCTGGTACCAGATCTTGGCGTTTTGCGGCGCCAGGATCCAATGGTTCTCGTCCGGGAAGTACAAGAAGCGGTGTGGGGTGGCGCCATCCTCGCCGGCCGCGAGAGCCGATTCGGAGACCAACTGGTACCACAGCGCCAGACCCTGCTCCAACGGGACGCGGTAGTCCTTGTCGCCGTGGATCACCAGCATGGGGGTGGTGATCGCCGCGACCGAGGCAGCAGGCGAGTTGGCGGCTGCCATCTGCGGTGTCATCTCCTCGGCCCAGAAGAACGCGCAGTCCGTGGACGGCCCGAAGGAGTCCAGGCTCCATAGCGACGCGTGGGTCACGATCGCCTTGAACCGGTCGGTGTGGCCCGCCACCCAGTTGGCCATGTAACCGCCGAAGGATCCGCCCATCGCCGCCGTCCGGGCCGGATCGATCTCCGGTCGTGTCACTAGCGCGTCTGTCACCGCCATCAGGTCGCGGAACGGCGCGCCGCCCCAATCGCCCCAGCCCCGCTGGACGAAGTCCCGGCCGTAGCCGGTCGACAAGCCCGGGTCCGGCAACACCACGGCGTAGCCCGCCGCGGCCAAAATCCATGGGCTCCAGCGCCACGACCAGCTATTCCAGGATGAGACCGGGCCGCCGTGAATCCACAACAGCGCAGGGACAGGAGTCTTCGGACTTGCCCCGTCGGGCAGCACCAGCCAGCTGTGAACCTGGACGCCGTCGGCGGTCTCGACCGTGAACTCCTCCAGGCGGCCCGGCAGAGCGGGCCGCGGCGCTGGTCCCTGGAGCGCCTCGGCGAGCACCGGCGCCTCGCTTCCCAGGTCGACGCGCACCACTTCCGGTGGCTGCGACCAGGACGACCGCAGCGCGTAGACGGCCGAGCCGTCGGGCGCGACCACCAGGTCGGTGAACGCGGCGTCGTCTGAGGTGACACGCACGGGCGGGGCGCCGTCCAACGGGACGCGGAACACCGGCGCCCGGCCCGAATCGTCCGCGACGACCAACAACGCGTCTCCGGCCGGGAGCCAAGTGACGTGGCTTGGCCAGCGGTCCCATTCCGCCGCCAACTGACGCGGGTCGGAGCCGTCCGCCGCGGCCACCCACAGGGTCACGTCCGAGGTCTCGCTGGGAGTGGCGTCCACCCTGATGACGTAGGCGATCTGGTCGGCATCGGGCGAGATGGCGACTTCGGTGATGTCCGCTCCCGGGACCTCGATCACCGCTGTGGTCTGCCCGCTCGCCAGGTCGATCACCGCCGCGATCTGCCTGATGAAGCCCTTGGCCCGCGGCGCCACCAATGTGGTGACGAGCTTCGAGCCGTCCGGGCTGATTCCCACGACCTGTTCGGGCGGCGCCGAGCCGACGCGCGGGGTCACATCCCGCCACGGCGCGTCCTCACCCAGGACAAACAGGTGGCGGGACGCGGGGCCCAGGTCCTTGTCCCAGAAACGCACCGGGTAGCTGGAGTGGAGGATGGCGCTGACGTGGGCTTTCTTGCGGGCTGCTTGGACGGCATCGTCCATCGGCAAGTCCGTCGAACTCGCCAGGACAGGCGACCCGAACACCACCACGGGCGCTTGCCGTGCCGTCCACACCGTGTCTATGCCGGCGGCTCGGCGGCTGAGCGGACGGGCCTCGCCGACCGGCGGCAACAGCCACAGGCCTGGCGCCGCCGGCTGGTCTTTGGGAGCCGCCGGGTCAGGGCGCTTGGCGGTGAACAGCAGATCGCCCGTCGACGTGAACGCGGCCGATCCCGTCCCCTCGCCCGGCGGCGTCAACTCCCGTGCGGCGCGTGCCCCGGTCGGGTCCACCTCCCACAGCGCTTGGGCGTAACCGGTGTGGTCAGGATTCGGCGTCGCCACCGCTGTGACCAGGCGTTTCCCGTCTGGAGAGAGCGTCAGGCCGCTCAGCCGGGGGAGCGCGACGTAGGCGTCGAGGTCGTGGAAAGGGGTGGACGATGCCGTCGCCGCCGCCACGGGGGTGGCCCCCGGCGTGGCTGCGGGCGGGGCGCCGGATGTGACTGGAGTGTTCGGTGGGGTGGCTGCTGAGGTGGCTGCTGGTGTGGTTGCCGGTGTGGCTGCTGGGGTGGCTGCTGGGGACGGGGATGTCGGGCTCATCTCCCATGTTTACCACGATCCGGGGCCGGGGTGACGCTGGAACGGCACGTGCGTCTCGGCGTTTGCTCGGGCTCCGAGCCGGCTGCGGCGAGGGGGCGGCGCGTTTGAGCGCGGACGCTGACGCTGTGGTCTGGCCGGACCCGACCGGGTCGACGCCGATCCGGGCGGGAGTGACCATTCCTACACTTCTCCCGCCAGAGACGAGAAGTGTAGAGTTCCGCGCCCGGCGCCACGGCGCAGGTGGCGGCCCGATACCGGCCGTGGAGGTGTTTCCGCAGGTCAGGGGCTCACGCTGGTTCTGGCTCGCTGGACGCCCGCCGGGACGGGTTTGACCATTCCTACACTTCTCCCGCCAGAACCGAGAAGTGTAGACTTCCGCGACCCACGCCCCGGCGCAGGCGGTGGCCCGAAACCGGCCGTGGACGTGTTTCCGCAGGTCAGGGGCTCACGCTGGTTCTGGCTCCCTGGATGCCGATCTGGACGGGTTTGACCATTCCTACACTTCTCCCGCCAGAACCGAGAAGTGTAGAGTTCCGCGCCCGGCGCCACGGCGCAGGTGGTGGCCCGAAACCCGCGGCGGACGTGTTTCCGCAGGTCAGGGCCCTGGGCCGGTTCTAGGCCGGTTGACGCCGATCGGGACGGGTTTGACCATTCCTACACTCCCGGTTTCTAAACGGAAGTGCAACACCTCGGTAGGTTGTGGTTGTCCACATCACGACCTGAGAGGGGTTGCACTTCCTTGGCACGACATTACAAGCACTTGAGCCTGGACGAGAGGAT
>JAITLE010000126.1 GCA_031278075.1 Bifidobacteriaceae bacterium
TCCACCGATCCTCGCCTACTGCGCCGCCCCAGCCAGGCACGCTAGACGCCCCTGACCGACTGGGCAGGCCACCGGCCTGCCATCGCCGGCCAGGAACGCCCATCGCACCCGTCTAGTGCTGCTCGCCACGGCGATCATCGGTGCATCCAGGCTTAGCGGCCGTATCTGGGCACGTCGGCTGGCGCGGGTATGCTTGGGCGATGCCAGACCCGGTGTTTCCCGCAGTTGTCGCGCTGACTCTCGGCATCGTGCTCGCGGTCGCGGCTTTCACCCCGTTCGTCGCCGTCGCGTACCGCCGGCATGGGCGTTTGACCTGGCGGCACTCGCTGATCTGGTTGGCGTTCGTCGTCTACTTCCTCGCGATCTGGACCTACACGCTGCTGCCGCTGCCGGACCCGGATGAGCTGCGCTGCTCCAAGGCGCAACTGACACCGTTCTTCTTCATCCAAGACATGACGAACTACCCGTTGGACTCACTGCGGGCGGCGCTGACCAACCCCGTGCTGCTGCAGACCGGGTTGAACGTGGCGCTGTTCCTGCCGCTCGGCTTCTTCCTCCGGGCGCTTTGGGGCAAGGGCGTGGTCTGGGCCGGCATCGTCGGCGCCGGTTGGTCGTTGTTCATCGAGTTGACTCAGCTCACCGGCGTCTGGGGGATCTACCCGTGTGCCTACCGCGTCTTCGACGTCGACGATCTGATGTCGAACACCCTGGGCGCGGTGTTGGGAGCGCTGCTCGCCCTGCTGGTTCCGCGGCGTTGGGTGTCCACTGAGCGCGCCCCGAGGGGCGAGCCGGCCCCGGTCACGATCGGCCGCCGTTTGACGGCGATGACGGTCGATCTGGTCGCCGTGTTGGTTCTCGGGGTCGCCGCGGCGCTCGCGGGATCCGCCGCTGAGGGTTGGGAGACTGGCTCCGCTCTGGCGGAGCGCCTCACCCTGTGGGTCCCGTTCGGCGTGCAGGCCGCGTGCGTCCTCGTCTCGGGCCGCACCATCGGCGACCTCGCGACCGAACTCACGTTGCGACCCAGCCGGCCTTGGCCGCTGACACGGCGACTGATCCGCTTCTCGGCCGGGATCGGCGGCTACCAGCTGCTCGCGGCGCTCCCCTGGCCAGCCTTACAGGGCGTCTTCACGCTGGTGGCGCTCATCGCGGTGTTCGTCGCGCCCCGGGCGCGTTCCCTGGCGGGGGCGATCGCTCGCCAGACCTTGGTCGACGCCCGGGATCTGGGCGAGCCCAGCCCGCGGGAAGTGTCACCAACGCCCGCAAGCTGAGACGAACCCCTTCACAAAACCCAAGACTTCGTAAAGGCCGGCGAGAATCGTGGTGGCACAGCGCTACCACGAAAGGAGCACAAAGAATGCGATCCGGCCCGACCCTTGCCCTGCTCGACCGCCTCGAGATCATTCTGGAGGCCCTTTCGACCATGCCCGGCCCGCACTGCACCGAAGAACAGCTAGCCTGCGCGCTCCGCGCCCGCGGGGAACGGCCGCCCTCCCACGCTGAGCGGCGGGCTCTCGCGGCCCTCGGCCGCGACCTCGCGCCGGGCGCCGCCAGGTGACCGCCGACGGGGGCGGATGGGAACCAGCCGGCTAGGCCTCAGATGGGCGGGCGGCGCCGCGTGCCAGGCGGGCCGTCCCTATCACCATGGCCGCGCCGGCCGCCGCCAACGCCACCCAGCCCCAGCCGTGTGTCTGCAAGCGCGCGTCTAGAACCCAAAAACCCAGCCCGACGGCCACGACCGGCTCCAGCACCTGGGTGGCCGGGAGTGAGGCGCCCAGGTCGCCGGCGTGGAACGCCGCCTGCTGCCACGCCGTGCCCAGCAACATCAGCGCCGCCAGCGCGTAGACCGGCCACGAACGCAACAGACCAAGCGCCCCCAGCGGCCCCAAGTGCACCACAACCAACTCTGTGACCGGGGCGATCACGCCGTACGTGACCCCCGCGAGTGTGCCCAGCGCCAGCGCTTTCCCCGCTCCGCGCGTGAGCCAGCTCGTCACCAACAGGCAGACGCACACCGCCCCGAACGCGACGGCGGGCCAAAGCCAAGGCTGCGGGGAATCATCCACCCGGCCTTTGCTGGTGTCCCCAACTATGGTGAAGACCGCCAACGCGGCGACCACCACGAGCGACCAGCCGACGTCCGCCCGTTGGATCCGCCGGCCGTTCCAGCGAGCGGCCAAGGGCAGCGCGAAGACCATCGAGGTCACCAACACGGGCTGCACCAGCACCACGGAGCCGAAAGCCAGCGCGAGCGCCTGCAGGGCGAACCCGAACAGGTCGCCGCACGCGCCCGCCCACCAGATCGGGGACCGGGCGAGTTCGCGGAACAGCCTCAAGCCCTTCCCGCGCTCCTCGCTGACACGTGACGCGGCATGCTGTTCTGCGACAAACGACCCCGCGAAACACAAGGCCGAGGCCAACGCGACCGCCACCGCCAGCGCCTCCATCATCGCGCCGCTCTCCCCCGGCCAGGGCTCGGCGCCCCGGCGCTCATCCGCCGCGCAGCACTTCGGCGATCGCCTGGAACACCGGGGAGTCCAGGACATCCTCCACATAGACCGTGTTCCCGGCCGCGTCGGCCAGCGGCACCGACCAGTTCGGATACTCGCGGTCGGTGCCAGGCAAGTTCTGGGTGCGGCGCTCCCCCACCAGATCCGCCAGGGACACGCCCAACATGACCGATGGCGTCGCGAGCAGGAACCGGTGCAACGCCTTGACTATCGCGAGCCCGTCCGCGCGCTGAGCCGGGTCCAGCAGACCCCGTTCCACCAGCAAGTCCACCATCTGGGCACGTTCCGCCGCGGCGACCGCGCGGGCCTCTTCCAGCGGCGTGTCGAGCAGGCCCAGGCGGTCCCGTTCCACGATGTGCTCGCCGGCCAGGTAGGCCGATGTCGGCGGCAGATCATGGGTCGTGATCGTCGTCATCGCCAGGCGCCGGTAGCGCTCCGGCGGCAGCAGGTGGTAGCCGTCGGACTCCTTCTCGAACCAGACGATCGAATTGCCGAGCAAGCCGCGGCCGCCCAAGTACTCCCTCAGGCCCGGCGGGACCACCCCCAGGTCCTCGCCCACAACCACAGCGCCCGCCCGGGTCGCCTCCAGAATCAGGATCGAGACCATCGCCTCACGGTCGTAGGCGACATAGGTCCCCTCAGACGGACCTTGGCCCTCAGGGATCCACCACAGCCGGGTCAACCCCAAGATGTGATCGATCCTGAGCGCGCCGGCGTGGGCCAGGACAGCCCGCAGCATGGACCGGTAAGCGGCGTAGCCGGTGGCCTCGAGGGCGTCCGGCCGCCACGGCGGCTCCGACCAGCCCTGACCCATCTGGTTGAAGTAGTCCGGCGGAGCGCCCACCTGGATCTCGGTCGCGAGCAACGACTTCCGGGACCAGGCGTCCGCGCCCTCCGGGTGGACGCCGACGGCCAGATCTTTGACGATGCCGAGGCTCATCCCGCCCTCCTTGCAGAGAGCTTGGGCGGCGGCGAGTTGCTGCTCCGCGATCCATTGCAGCCAAACATGGAATTCGATCAGCGCGGCGTTGTCCGCGGCGAATTTCGCCGCCTCGGGGGACCCATACTCGATGGTCCCCGCCAGGCCGTGGTCGCTCAGAGCGCTCCACAAAGCGAAGTCGCCGATCGCAGGCTGGCGTTCCGCCCTGAACCGGTCCAAATCCGCCTCGCGCGCCGGGCTGCGCGGCACGTTGTACAGCACCTCCAAGGCGGCGCGCTTGAGCGGCCAGGAACGGTCGCGGTCCAACATGGTCGCGTCGGCGTTGTCTATCCGGGCACGGGCCGCGAGCGAGTCGACTTGCGAGCGCGCCTCTTCCTCGGCGGTCGCATATTCGTCGATCGCCTCAGGCCTGATGTAAAACGGATTCGTGAAATCCCTTGTCGCCGGCAGGTAGGGCGACGGCGTGTAAGGCGGGACAGGCTCGGCGGCATGGATCGGGTTGATCAACACGAAGTCCGCCCCTTCCGCTTTGGCGAGCGCGTGGCCCAAAGTCCCCAGATCCACGAAGTCGCCTGTGCCCCAGGATTGGCGCGACCTCGCGGAATAGAGCTGCACCATCGGACCCCACACCGAATGGGCCCGGAGCGCCTCAGGCAACTCGAGCCGGTCTGGGCACACCGCGAGGACGCCTTCCGCGAAGACCCCACCCGAGGCGCGCACCCTCAGGCGGTGCCAACCGAGCGGCAAGTCGCCGGGCAGCTCGACGTGCCGACGCGCCAACGCGCGGCCGTCCACGTCGCGCCGGTCGGCATCGTCCGCTGTGAACGCCGCGACGTCCACTCGACGGCCGCCGCCTTCGAACGCGGGGTCCTCGTCGAGATCGATCCAGACCTCCGCCTCGGCGCCCAGCGGCAACGTGATGGGCGCCCAAACCGCCGCGCCTTGGCGGACGACGACGCTGGCGGGCGCCGCGCGGCGCCAACTCTTGTCGTCGAAGGCGCGGAGTTCGGCGGCGATCTCAGCGCGTGAGCCGGTCTTGACGCCGAGCGCGCCGAGGACCGCTTTGACGGTCTTGGCTGGCACGCGCGTGAGTTGACCTTTCCAATTGGTGTACTCGGTGGTGACGCCATACTTGCTGGCCAACTGGGCCAATTCGAGGCTCGGTTCGTCGCCTGTCCCGTTCATCGCGGCGAGAAATCTGCCCCTGGGCGTCGAGATGTCGCTCATAGCTAAAGGTTAGCCCAGCGCACGGACGCCTCCTGGGGCCGGGTCCCGGGTGGCTCGTCAGGCGCGGGCGGAGGCGTTCCCGCGCGCCATCGAGTTGTCGGCTCCACTGGTCATCTGCCCCAGGGCTTTGCGATGATAGATGCCAAGTTTGCCCAGGGCGGCCCTGTGGCCGTCCTGTGTCCGTAGCGCCAGCGCGACACCCCGACAGGAAAAGTCCGCGCCTGAGTAAACAAGGAAGGGCGGCAAATGCCTCCTCAGGGTTTCGTCTGCGACAAGTGCGGCAGCCCGCGGAGTGACGCCGCCCGCTTCTGCGGAGTTTGCGGGGCGCCGGCGCCCCCAGCGGTCCCACCGCCCACGCCATTGCCGGGTGGGCCGCCCGTCAATCCACTCGGGCCCAGGCCCGCCGCCACGGCGGGCGGCCCGCCAGCAGGGCAAGCGCCCGTCGGCGCGCCAAGCGCCGGAGCGGGCCAGGGACCGCGACCAGCGCCGTACGGCGGGCCCCCGCCACAGGGACCACCGCCGCAAGGGCCACCACGGCAGGCGCCACCCGCCGGAGCGGGACCCGCGTGGGGACCGCATCCGACGCCGTACGGCGGGCCCCCGCCACAAGGGCCGCCACGGCAAGCGCCGCCCGCCGGAGCCGGGCCCGCGTGGGGACCGCGACCAGCGCCATACGGCGCGCCACCAGCCGAGGGTGGCCCACTACAGGTGCCGCATCCGCAGGGACCGCCACGGCAGGGGCCACCCGGGACGCCACCCGCCGGAGCGGGACCCGCGTGGGGACCGCGACCAGCGCCATACGGCGGGCCCCCGCCACAAGGGCCGCCACGACAGGCGCCACCCGCTGGAACCGGACCTGCCTGGGGACCGCGACCAGCACCGTACGGCGGACCACCACCACAGGGGCTCGCGCCACAGGGATCAGCGCGGCAAGGGCCACCTCCGCAGGGACCGCATCCGCAGGGACCACCTCCGCAAGGGCCACCTCCGCAAGGGTCACCTCCGCAAGGG
>JAITLE010000150.1 GCA_031278075.1 Bifidobacteriaceae bacterium
CGGCATCGGGCATCGAAGGCGTCGCCACGAGCGTGCCGTCCGCCAACGGCACCCGCAGGTGCTCGGCTTGGGCGGCGTTGACCCCCTGGCCTTGGACGCAACGCGACTGGTAACCCGCCCGGCAGATCTCGCAAGTGTTGTCGGAGGCGAGAAATGAGCCGACCACGAAGTCGCCCGGCCTGACGGACGCCACTGCGGCGCCGACTTGTTCCACGACGCCGACGTATTCGTGGCCCATGCGTGCCTCGGGGCCGTAATCGGCGATCCCCCGGTAGGGCCACAAATCCGAACCACAGACACACGCCGCCACAACCTTCACGATGGCGTCGGTCGGCTGTTCGATGACCGGCTCGGCCCGGTCCTCGACCCGGACGTCGCCAGGGCCGCGCAGGGTGACTGCTCTCATGGTCTCCTCCTAAACGGTTACCCGCCGAGCCTAGAAGCCTTCAAGCGCTTGAAGGCAAATCAACGGGCTCCGACGTGCAGCGTGCCGGACAACTCGCGGGCCCGCGCCGAGACGCGCCGCGCTTCTTGTTGGTCGCCGGCCGCGACCGCCTGCCAGTAGGCGACCTTCAGATCGACGTAGCGGCGGCGCGCTTGCAGTGCCCGGGCCTCGGCCGCCAGCCGCGCCCGGTGGGCCTCCAACAACGCGATCTGCGCTTCGGGATTGTCCTCGCCGCGGGTCGCGTTGGCCATATACACGCGCATGTCCGCGATAGGCATCCCGGTCGCCGCCAGGCACGCCACCGTGTCCAGAAGATCCAGGTCGCTTTGCGTGTAGACCCGGTAGCCGTTCAACGGGTTGCGCCTGACCGGAGGGATCACCCCGACCTGTTCGTAGTAGCGCAACGTAGACTCGGCCATCCCACATGAACGAGCAGCCTGCTTGATGGTGAAAGCGCGGCGCGCTGTCAGAGCCGGAGCCATAGCCCAATCCTACAAACCCTCAAGCGCTTGAAGGTATTCTGGCTGCCGAGGCTAGGTTGGCCGCGCCCTTGACACCTCAATCAATGAGAACTCGCGATTGCCGTCCCCTCGGGCGCATGACGACATCAGCCTGCTTCAGTAACCTGCGAATGCGGCTAATGGAATACCCTGTGTCGCTGGCGATATCACGAACGCTGCGGCCCGACTCGTATTGGTCTCGGAGTTTCAATGCGAGTTGATTGGCGAATTACTCGTCAAGACGCACGTTCGGCTCGAGTCGCGGAATTCTCGTTATCTCGCCGCCGCTGTAACCCTTGTGCTGCTGTCCGCGCGGCTGCGCATCGTTGGAGGCCTCGTCTCCCCAGGCCGTCCAGCCTCGTCGTGGATAGCGGGCGAACATCTCCAAGTACGGCCCCGGAGAGCATAACTCGATGAAGTCGTACTGCTCGTCGGGCTTCCGCGAATGCTCCCTCTTGCGGGTCTCGATCATGTTGACCTGGCTGCGTGCCGGCGGCAGCGTCCGCATGGAGCCGCGCACACCGAAGAGGATCAGTTCAGTGACGTTGCGGAAGTAGAACCCGACGCCTCGCCCATCCGGGCCGCCGTCCTGGCGGCGTTTCGCCCACACGATGTTGGAGACGTAACGGAACCCCCACGCATCCATGACTTTCAGGCCTTCCACAAGTAGAGCGTTGGGCACCCAGAGATACAGGTGCGCGGCGTCTGCCGCGGTGCTTGCCACATCGATGGCGCGGATCTCGTCCAGCGAGAGCGTGGAGTAGCGGTCCAGCCGGCGGTGCTCGGGGGCGACCTTGCCCGTGCGGTTCTGGAAACGCCACGGCGGGTCAGCCAGAATGGTCCTGAAGCCGCCATCGGTGTGCGGCAAGGGGGGTGGCTCGGCCACCATCCTGAGGGGAGTCGCCGTCGCGGAAGTCACGGCGCCAGGCTACGATCAAAGATCTGATATGCCAAATAAGATCTTTAGTTGTGCCGTCTCGCTCAGTCCGCCAACCCTCCCAAGTGCGGCCGCAGATCGCGGCGGCCAGAACCGGGCAGCCTCCAGCGTCGCCACGCTGAAGGCGTGGGATGAGCTTCTTGGTGTTGGTGGTCGTTGACGTGCTGAGCACGTTCTTGGCTGACTTCTCGTCCATGCCGGCGGCGAGGCGGATGCGGTAGCCGAGTGCTCGGAGGTCGTCAACCGTCCTGGTGACCAGCACCGCGCCATCGATGAGACCAGCGTCGTACAAGGCACGGTAGGCCGCGAGGTCGCGGTCAAGGTTCCCGTCCTTGGCGCTCCACTCCAAGTCCATCGCCACCCGGTCCTTGACGCTGTCCACCTTGTAGCCCTCGTTGGAAACGCTGGACTCCACGACACGAGCCGCCGTCTCCCCCGCTTCCGCAAACGGCATGAGTCGCAAGGCGAGCTTGATCTCCGTGTCCGCACGCCCCTCGCGCCAGCCCCGCCACCACCGACCGGGCCGTCCGCAAAGCCCTCGGAGTCGCCGCCGGTAACGGCGCGGGCCCGCGCGCCACCCTGTTGATCTCAACCGAGACCGGCCGCATCGCCGGGTTCGAGACCACCACAACGATCCCCCGCGGCGATATCCCCGCCGGAGCCCCCACCCTGTACACCATCTGGCAGCCAACCGAATAAGAGCGCCAGCCCACCCGCCCGGCCCGCAAACAGCCGACTCCACAGCCAGCAAACAGCCGACTCCACAGCCTGCAAACAACCGATTGCGTGGTAATGTCCTGCTGTGGAGTATTTGCCGAGGGTTGTCGACGCAACGGTTGAACAGCAACTTCGAGTGGCGGGGGCGCTGTTGATTCGCGGCCCCAAGGGCTGCGGCAAGACCGAGACCGGCAGGCATCACAGCCGCAGCGAGTTGGACGCGGAGGACACTCCCACAGTTGAGACGGCTCTCCAGATCGACCCCGCGATCATCCTCCAAGGGCAGACGCCGCGACTCATTGACGAGTGGCAGCAGCAGCCCGCCCTGTGGAACGCGGTTCGGCGCGAGGTTGACCGCCGCAAGGAGAAAGGCCAGTTCATTTTGACCGG
>JAITLE010000160.1 GCA_031278075.1 Bifidobacteriaceae bacterium
CAGGATGCGGCGCGCCCTGACTCGCAGCTTCTCGTTGGTGGTTTGCACCGAGACCATCAGTCCCCGCCAGGTTCTGCCTTGTCGCACCATCAGCGCCGTGGAGAATCCGTTGAGGATGAGCTTTTCGGCCGTGCCGGCCTTCATGCGGGTGGAGCCGGCCACGATCTCGGCGCCAGTGTTGGCGACGATCACCAGGTCGGCCTGCTCCGCCAGGGGCGCGCCCGGGTTCGAGGTCACCAGGGCGGTGAACGCGCCGTGTTCGCGGGCGCCGGCGAGCGCTCCGGCCACGTAGGGGGTACGGCCTGAAGCCGTCAGCCCGATGCCGACCGCCCGGTCGTCGAGTTCGCTGGCGGCCGCGTGCCCGGCCGCGAAGTTGTCTTCGCTTTCCTCGATCGCGCGGAACATCGCCTCGTCGCCGCCCGCGAGGTGCGCGGTGACCACTCCGGGCGGCAACGAGAACGTCGGGACCAGTTCGGCGGCGTCCAGCACGCCCAGGCGGCCCGAGGTGCCGGCGCCGAAGTAGTGGACGCGGCCGCCCATGCGCAGGGCGGCGTCGGCGCGATCGACCAGTGAGGCGAGCCTGCGCAACACCGGTCCCACCGAGGCCACCGCCATGCGGTCTTGGCGATGAATCAGCCTGAGGATGTCGAGGCTGCTCAGGGCGTCGAGTTCGCTCGAGGCGCGGAGGCGAGCCTCCGTGGGCGAGTCGAAATCGGAGTCAGATCCCATCGCGGGGGGTTCCCTTCAGCGCCGGCCGGATGCTCCCATCCGGCGGAGTCAGCAGTGACTGTCACGCCCAAGGTGGCACAAACCACCACCAAGGTCAAGTCGGGCGGCACAAAATGTCCCAAACTGTGACCTGAGCGCTGGGGGCGCCGCGCCGCCGAGGGCTCGCGGGCACGTTTTGCCTGGCAGCGGCCCTGTGCGGTGGCTGGGTGGCCCCGGCCCCGGTGCTCGCGGATGGGCGGTGAGCCCTTGTTTTGGATGGTTTATGCCGCTAGAGTCCTCTAGGACGGGAGTTAGTGACTGGCTCCGGGGCTCAGGCGACGGCGCTTTGGGCCCCACCGCCACAGCACGCGGCCCCCGCATCACAGCCGGCTAGTCCCACCAGGGGCGAGGCCGCGGAGTTCCTAAGAGACCACCCGTCAGCGCCGCGCTTAGTCCCGCGGCGAGATTCCGGCACCGTAAGGAGAACTTTGACGATGAGAAGGCGACATCGGTTGGCCGCGGCCCTGACCGCGGTCTTGGCCCTGGGGGCCATTCCCTTCGGCGGCGCTTCGGCGACCACCACAACCACGCTCAAGATCCACTTCCACACCACGATCAGCGACACCACCGGCGACAACATCACAGCTGAGACCCTCGCAGGGGCGCCCGGCGTGCTGGTCGAAGCCGCCACGGACTCGTTCGGGAAAGTGTGGACCTTCGAATTCACCGATGTCGCGGCGGACGCCTACCTTGGCTTCACCAACGCGGAGGACTCGCTCTATCCGACCGACAAGCGCTTCGTGCGCGCCGCCGGATCAACCCTGGAGGTCTGGCTGATCGACGGCGACCCGCGGGTGTTCGGCCAGCCGGTCGAAGTCCCGGCCACCGGGGTCACCACGCACGGCTCGGACGGCAAAGCCTACATCGATGTCCGCGCCTTGACGACCTACATCCCGGGCATCACCTACGCCCAGGGCACCAACGGCTATGTCTGGCGCGGCAACGCCGCTCGCACCTTGAACATCCTGACGGCGTACTACAAGGGCAACTGGTTCGAGATCGCGGTGGACCGCGACGAACTGGTGGTCAACGCCACGGGTTACACCGCCGCCGTCGCGTATTGGCCCTACCTGTACCACAACCTGCCCGGCTTCAGGGGCGTCGGCGCCTATGAGTACTATCTGCCGTTCGACTGGGTGGATCGTCTCTTCTCGGTCGGCACGCTGGTGATCGGCGGCGCCACGGGCGACTCGCATCTGTTCCTCCCGCCGCTGGATGTGGCCTACGACCAGATCATGCCCGCGGCCACCCCGGAATCGGTCGGCTACGACTCCGTCGCGCTGGCCGCCGCGGACACCTACCTCCAAAGCCTGGTGGACTCTGGGACCACAGACGTCACCCCACCCTGGGCGTCGATGACCCTGAACCTCACCCGCCACGGGAAGGTGGTCTTCGAGAAGGCTTACGGTCACAACAAGCAGTACGCCACCACGTCGGGTTCCGACGCGGCGCTGCTGCCCAGCGCCCAGTGGGAGGCCACCACGCTGGACACGCTGTTCGACTTGGCCTCGAACTCCAAGATGTACGCCACGAACTACGCCATCCAGAAACTGGTGAGCGACGGCCTGCTGAACATCGACACCAAGCTCAAGGACATCCCGGGCTTCAGCTGCTACGACGACTCGAGCAACGTCTATTCCGGCAAATGGACCGGCTCGGCGGCCGCCGGGGTCGGCAAAGCCAACGTCACGATCCGTGATCTGCTGACGCACGTCGCGGGACAGATCCCAGACCCCGAATACCCGAACTTCACATCCGCCGGCGCGGGACTGTGGTACCAGACCACGCAGCACACCGACCGGTCAGGCATCATCGCCGCGATCTGCGCCACTCCTTTGGCGAGCAACTGGCGCACCTCCCAGGTCTACTCCGACGTCGACTACATGGCGCTCGGCCTGGTGGTCGAGGCGATCACAGGCAAGACGCTCGACGAGTACATGGACGATGTCTTCTACGCGCCGCTCGGCTTGACAAGCACCACCTTCAACCCCTTGGAGAATGGTTTCGCCGCGACCGACGTCGCGGCGACAGAGATCAACGGCAACACGCGCGACGGCCTGGTCTCCTTCGGCCAGAATCCGCCGGGCACAGCGGTGCCGATCCGGAACTACACCCTCCAAGGCGAGGTCCACGACGAGAAGGCGTACTACTCGATGGACGGCGTGGCCGGCCACGCCGGCTTGTTCTCGACGGTGGCGGATCTGACCGTCTTGGAGCAGATCATGCTCAATGGCGGCGTCTACGATGGCCAACAATTCTGGACGCGGTCGACGCAAGACCTGTTCACCACGTATTCCGGGTGGAACTCGTACGCGCTGGGCTGGAAACTCCAGCGCAGCGACTACGCCAACGCCGGCCACAGTTATTTCCAGGTCGGTCCCGCGCGCGGCTCGTACGGCCACGACGGCTGGACCGGCACCATGACGGTGATCGATCCGTATTGGGACACCTCGGTCAACATCTTGACCTCGCGCATCCACTCCCCGTCACGCGGCACCTCGACCACCACGTTCATGACCAGCAACAACATCCTGACCAGTCGGGTCATCCAGACTGGCGCGCTGTATGCGGCGTTCCGCCCGGACACGATCCAATACAACCCGGTCGTCACGGTCGCCGCCGTCGGCGGGGCCGAGGTCGCCACAGGCGCCGCGGAGGCGGACGCCTTGGCGGCGCTGCCGGCCAGCACCACAGTCGAAGACTCCCTTGGGGTGGAACACACCGTGGCGCTGAACTGGTCGGTCCTTGGATACGACCCGACCGCTGAGGGCGATTATCCGGCCACGGCCACCTTCACGCTGCCCAAGGGGGTCACCCAGTCGTCTCCGGCCACAGCGCTGACGCTGAGCGCGACCCTGAGCGTGGTCAACCAGATCAGCTCCGTCGCGCCTGTCAGCGACGCGCTGGTCGCGTTCGGCACGCCAGCCGCCGCCGCGCTGGCCGAGCTGCCCGCCTCCGCGGTCCTGACGGACACCCTAGGCGGAACCCATGATGTGGCGCTGACCTGGGCGTTCACCGACCCATACGATCGCGTCGTGGCCGGCGACTACTCCGCTGAGGCGTCCTTCACCCTGCCGGATGGCGTGGAGCAGTCGGTCCCGCCGGCGGAGTTGACCGTCGAGGCGAAAGTCACCGTCGCCGCCCGTGTGACCCCAGCTGTCACCGCGGCGGCCGGTCAAGCCCCACCTGGGAGCGATGTGGCCGTCTCAGCCGTCGGGTTCTATCCCGGCGAGACTGTGACGATCGAGTTCCGAGCCGCAGGGGTGGCGCTGCCGCTCGGGTCGGCGATCGCGGACGCGGCTGGGGAGGTGAGCCTCACCGTCGAGATCCCGGCGGGCGCGGCGCCAGCCGTCGGCGCGATCCAGGCTTCCGGCGCCGAGTCCGGCGACGCCCCGCAGACCCCGTTCGAGGTCTCGGACCCGACCAACCGTCTGGTCAGCATCGCGCCGGTGGACGGCGTGACGGTGGCGTTCGGCGCCGCCGAGGCCGACGCATTGGCCCAGCTACCCGCCACCACAACCATCCAGGACACGGCCGGCGCCACCCATGTCGTCGCATTGACCTGGGCGTTCACGGCGCCGTACCAGCGCACCGTGGCGGGCGACCACCCGGCCGAGGCGTCGTTCGCGCTGCCCGACGGCGTGGAACAGTCCGTCCCGGCGACGCCGTTGAACGTCTCGGCCGCGGTCACAATCGCGGACAGGATCGAGCCGGCGGCGACGGCATCGGCGGCCAAGGTCAAGCCGGGCGCCAATGCGACGATCGCGCTCCGGGGATTCTTCCCCGGCGAGACCGTGACCGTGTATTACGTGGTCGACGGCAAGCCGTTGGCGCTCGGCAGCGCCCAGGCGGACGCGAACGGCGAAGCCGCGCTGACCGTCACGGCGCCGGCGGCGCTCGCTGGGACCACGGGGACGCTGCGGGCCGAAGGCGACGTCTCGGGGCAAGCCGCCATCAGCGCCTGGTCGGTTCTGGCCGCTAGCGCGACGCTCCCGGTCACGGGATCGACAACCGCCTGGCCGATGACGTGGCTCGCGCTGGTCGCGATCGGCCTCGGCCTGGCGGCGCGTGGCGCCCGGCGGCGGTTGTCGCGTCTAACGCTCTGACCGACGACGGCACGGCCGCGTCGGCGGGGGTTCGCCTCCCGTCGGCGCGGCCGTCGTCGCCCCCGCGTCGGCGTGACGGCGTGACGGCGTGACGGCGTGACGGTTCCGTCCGTCCGCCGGCAACCAAGAAGTCAGGCGAGGGCCAACGTCACCACCAAGGGATCAGCCGGGGCCGTGCTGTCCGATGCCGTCCATTCGCCCGCGTCGCGGCGCCAGGTCTGGCCGGCCACGGTGACTGAGCGGATGCCGAGTTCTTTCGCTTTGGCGACAGCCCACTGAGCGCGGGCCCAAGCTGTCGTGTCACTCGCGGCACGGAATTCCACGGCGCCCCCGGTCGCGCTCTCGGCCGCGGCCAGGACGGCGTCGGCGGCCGCGTCGCCCCACTCGGCGCGGAGCGCCGCGACGACTCGTGTGGCCGCGCCCCGCTCCTCGGCGACAGCGTACACGCAGGTCAGCGCGGCAGCGGAATGTCCTGTCAGCGCGGACGCGAGCGATCTGGCGGCGGCTTCGTGCTGAGCATAGGCATTCGGGAAGGCCGAGCGCTGAACGGCTTGGGCGGCATCGGTCACCGCCATCGACTCGAAACCCTCCACCTGGGCGAGCGCGCTGTAGAACTTGCCCGCCGCGTAGATCGGGTCCATGACCTCCTCGGGTGTGCCCCAGCCTTGGGACGGGCGTTGCTGGAACAAACCCAGCGAATCGAGGTCGCCGTAGTCGAGGTTGCGCAGCTTCGATTCCTGCATGGCTGTGGCCAGCGCGATCGTCACCGCCCGCGGGCTCATCCCCATCGCCTGGCCGACAGCCGCGATCAGCGCCGCATTGGCCGCTTGGTCGGACGCGAGCGCGGCCGTCCCCGCGTCGGTGGTCGCCACGCAGCCCTCGTCGGGCCCGGTCGCCGCCGGCGCCGTCGTGTTCAGGAGACGCGTCCCAGCCAGCACCGCGCCGCCCACCAAGACGCCCGCGACGGCCAACGCCGTGGCCACCGCGGCCACGTGCCGCCCCCGGGTGACGCGCCGCGCCGCCACCCGCCTGCCTCGTCTCGCCGACACCGGCCGAACCCGCCCCACTCTAGTTGGCGTGCAGCGCCGCGTTGAGTTCGACCGCGCGGCCGCGCGGCAACGCTTCGACCGCGCCGGTCAGGGAGTTGCGGCGGAACAGCAGCCCATGCAGGCCGCTCAGATCAGCGGCTTTGACCCAGGCGCCGTCCGTCAGCCGGACCTTGGTCCCCGCTGTGATGTACAGGCCGGCCTCCACGACGCAATCGTCCCCGATCGATATCCCGACCCCGCTGTTCGCCCCGAGCAGCGACCGCGCCCCGATCCTGATCCGCTCCGTGCCGCCGCCGGACAGCGTCCCCATGATCGACGCGCCCCCGCCCACATCGGAGCCTTCGCCCACCACCACGCCCTGCGAGATCCGTCCCTCGACCATCGACGCGCCCAGAGTGCCGGCGTTGAAGTTGACGAAGCCCTCATGCATCACCGTGGTCCCCGGGGCGAGGTAGGCGCCCAGCCGCACCCGGCTCGCGTCCGCTATCCGCACGCCCGAGGGGACCACGTAGTCCGTCATCGCCGGGAACTTGTCCACGCCGTAGACCCGGACAGGCCCGCGTCCCGCCGCTTCGAGCCGCTCGCGGGTCTCCTCGAACCCGTCGACGAGGCACGGCCCCGCACTGGTCCACACCACATTCGGCAGCGCACCGAAAATCCCGTCCAGGTTGATCGTGTTCGGCCGCGCCAGCCGTTGCGACAGCAGGTGAAGCCGCAGGTAGGCGTCGGCGACGCCGGCCGGCGGGGCGTCCAAGTCGATCACCGTCCACACCGTCCGCGAGGTCAGCCCCCGCTCCACGTCGTGGCGGATCGCCGGGCCGACGCCGCTCGTCCCCGCACCCAGCGGACCCGTGCCCGCGGGGGAGGTGAGCGGGACTGGGGCCACGGCCTGTTGCGGATGATCGACTAGGGCAGGCGCGGCGTATCGCGCGTCCAGCGCGAGCCCGTCCGCCCGCGTCCAGGAGCGCCCCTCGGCACAGGCGAAACGTGGCGTCATGGCCCAACAGCGTACCGGGCGCCTCCGGCATGGCCCCCATGCCGGCGCCGTGACCCCGGGGCGTGGGCCGGGGCGGGGGTCGCGGAAGTCTACACTTCTCGTCTCTGACGGGAGAAGTGTAGGAATGGTGACGCCCGCCCGGATCGGGGTTCCGGGGGCCAGAACCAGCGCAGGCCGCTGACCTGCGGAAACGTGCCCCGGGCGGGTTCACGGTGACGGGGCGGGCCGGAGCGTGGGTCGCGGAACTCTACACTTCTCGTTCCTGGCGGGAGAAGTGTAGGAATGGTGACGCCCGCCGGAATCGGCCCCGACGGGGCCAGAAACAGCGTGAGCCCCTGACCTGC
>JAITLE010000164.1 GCA_031278075.1 Bifidobacteriaceae bacterium
GTCAACGGGTCAAAGGTCGAGGCCGTACGCGATGGCGCGGACACCCGGGCTGAAGCCGAAGTCCTCGAACATCGCCCGGCCGCTGTGCGGCATCGCCGGATCCAGCAGTGACGCCGCGAAACGGCGGCCGTCGTCCCCGATCTGCGCGAGCGCCCGGCTCATCAGCGCCCGGCCGATTCCCCGCCCGCGGTGATCCGGGGCGACCGCGAGACGGTGGATCGTCGCCTCCGATCTGGGTGTCATCTGCGAGGTGGGGCGCTCCACCAGGGACAGCGCGTAGCCCACGACTCGGCCGTGGGCAGGGTCGAACGCGACACAGCTCAACTCCGGGCGGTAATCGGCCCAGCGCCTCACCCACAACGCCGGGTAGATCGGCCCCGGCGCCCAGGCGCCCCGGGTGGCCACGTTGTGGGCTTGCCGCACCGCCTCGGGGTCGACGCGTTCCAGGGGACGCCATTTGAGCCCAGCCGGCAGCGGGTGGCACGGGATGGGCGCCTCGAGGTCGCGGCGCATCTTGAACATGGATCGCAGTTGCGAGAAGCCGGCGGCCATGAGCAGGCGCCGCCGGTTGGCGGCCGACTCGGAGACGTACGCGACCATCCGCACGGTGGCTTCGCCTGGCAGCGCCGCCAGAATTTGCCGTGCCCGGCCTTCCTGCCACGCCATCAACGACCCGCCGATGCCGCGCCCGGACCAAGCCGGGTCCACTGCTCCGTGCAACACGATCACGGTCGTGTCGGGCCACAGGTGCAGGATGCCGGCGGCTCTGAGGACACCAGCCCGGTCGAAACCGCCGAGGGTGGCGCCATGTCGGCCGGATTCCTCCGAGTCGATGTCGGCGATCCCGACCAGCACCGGGGACAACAAGTCGAGGGCGGCCTCATGGGAGTCTTCCGGGCTTGTCATCAAGGAGACCAGTTGGGCTTCGTCTTCCAAACGCAGCGGGCGCCACAGCAGCTGATGCCGCGGGGACGGGATCGCGAGCTCGATCGGCGCGCGCACCCGTTGCGCTATGGGAATGCCGGAGAGGTGTCTGGCTGGCATGTCCACCCGGACAGCCTATCTGGGACCAAATGCCCTAAGCCAACGCCCGCTCACGCGTCGATCAAGTCCCGGTCTAGGAGGTCGGCGTGTTCGATTAGAAAGTCCCGCCGGGGCGCCACCTCGGAACCCATCAACAGCTCGAAGATCCGTTCGGCGGCGGCCGCGTCCGTCATCGTGACCCGGCGCAAAGAACGGCGCCTCGGGTCCATCGTGGTCTCAGCCAACTGGTGCGCGTCCATCTCGCCCAGGCCCTTGTAACGCTGCACGGGCTGGGAGTGACGCACACCCTGCCGATCCAGCTTCGCCAGAAGCGCGGTGAGCTCCTTCTCGGAGTAGGTGTAGATGGCCTCCTTGCCGCGCCGCGGGGTGGTCACCATGACGCGATGCAGGGGCGGGACGGCGGCATAGACGCGCCCGGCGGCCACCAGGGGCCGCATGTAGCGGAAGAAGAGCGTCAGGAGCAACGTGCGGATGTGGGCGCCGTCGACGTCCGCGTCGGTCATGAGGATCACTTTGCCGTAGCGGGCCTGGCTCAGGTCGAAGGTCCGCCCCGACCCTGAGCCGATCACCTGGATGATCGCCGAGCATTCCGCGTTCTTCAGCATGTCCCCGATGGAGGCCTTCTGGGTGTTGAGGATTTTCCCGCGAAGCGGCAGCAGGGCCTGGAAGTCTGATTCTCGGGCCAGTTTCGCCGTGCCGAGCGCCGAGTCGCCCTCCACGATGAACAGCTCCGACCGCTCCACGTCCGAGGTCCGGCAGTCCGCGAGCTTCGCCGGCAGGGAAGACGTCTCGAGAGCGCTCTTGCGGCGCGAGATCTCCTTGTGGGTCCGCGCCGCCACTCTGGCTCGCGCCTCGGTGACGACCTTCTCCATGATCGAGAAGGCTTCGGCCTTCTCGTCCTTCTTCGTCGAGGCGAGCCGCTTGGCGACAGCCCGGCTCACAATCCGGGAGACTATCCCCCGCACCGGCGCAGTCCCCAACACCTCCTTGGTCTGGCCCTCGAATTGCGGCTCCGCCAGTCGGACGGTGACCACAGCGGTCAGGCCGGCCAACACGTCGTCCTTCTCGACGCGGAGGCCGGCGTCTCGCCCGTTGACCTTCAACCGCCGGGCGTTGGCCTCGACCTGGGCGCGCACCGCTTTGAGCAGCCCCTGCTCGAAGCCTTGCAGGTGCGTGCCACCTTTTGGAGTCGCGATGACGTTGACGAAGCTCCGCACCACCGTCTCGTAGTCGGTCCCCCAGCGCAGCGCGGCGTCGACTTCGCAGATCCGTTCGACGGCTGTCGGCTGGAGGTGGCCCTCGGCGTCGAGTTGTTGGACGGTCTCGGTGAACGCGCCTTGACCCACGATGCGCCAAACACCTTGAATCGGCTGGTCCGGCGCGAGGAACTCGACGTAGTCCGCCACGCCGCCTTGATGGTGGAACACCTCTTCGGTCGCCGTCTCGCCCCGCATGTCCCGCACCGTGATGGTCAGCCCAGGCACCAGGAACGAGGTTTGCCGCGCGCGCTCATGGAGAGCCTCGATCGCGAGGCCGCGAGGGTCCGGGAAGATTTGGGGGTCCGCCCAGTAGCGCACCACGGTGCCCGTCGCCTTCTTGGCGACACGCCCCCACACCTCGAGTTCAGAGGCCTCGGTGAACGGCGTGAACGGCGAGTCGGGCCCGATGCCGTGCGAGTCGTCATACGCGCCCGGCTCGCCCCGGCGGAACCGCATCGCGTGGCGACGCCCCTCGCGCGTGACCTCCACGTCGAGCCGAGCGGCGAGCGCGTTGACGACCGAGGCGCCAACGCCGTGCAGGCCGCCCGCGGCGCCATAGGTGGCGCCGGCACCCCCGAACTTCCCTCCGGCGTGGAGCTTGGTGAACACCACTTCGACGCCCGTCAGCCCGGTCTTCGGCTCGATGTCGACCGGTATCCCGCGGCCGTTGTCCCGCACCTCGACAGCCCCGTCGGGGAAGACCGTCACCCAGATCGCGTCCCCGAAGCCGGCCAGGGCCTCGTCGACGGAGTTGTCGATGATCTCGAACGCGCAGTGCATCAACCCGCGCCCGTCCGTCGAGCCGATGTACATGCCGGGCCGTTTGCGGACCGCCTCCAAGCCCTCCAGGACCTGCAGGTGGTGGGCGGAGTATTCGGAGGTGGTCGTCTCAGGCACGTCAGGCAGTCTATGGGGCGCCGCCGACATCGCCGGGGTGGCCGTCCGGCACGCCGCCCGCTTTTACGCGGCCGGCGAACCCAGCCACGCCTGGGGAAGGATGTCACACCCGGATGGTTTTATGTCCTCATGACGACTGTTGACACAACTGAGCGCCTGAGAGCGCGCGACCGCTGCGACCGCTGCGGCGCAAGGGCCTATGTGCGGGCTGTGTTCGCGAACGGCCCGCTGCTGTTTTGCGCCCACCATGCCCGCGCGGCTCGGCCGGCGCTGGAACGACAGGCCTTCCAAATCGACGACTTCACCGAAGACTTGGACCAGGCCGAACTCGGGGTCTGACGGCCCTGGCCGCGCCCGGCCGTTCAACGGAACAGGTCGGGCGCGGTCAATTCTTCAGGCAGCGGGTATGGGTTGAAGACGCAGCCGTCAAGGCCCTTCGATTGCTGCATCATGAGCGGCGCGAGTTGTCCAGCGCCCGGGCACGGCGAATGGGCGTGATGGCCCAGCCAATGCCCCACCTCGTGGTTCACCACCATCGCGCGGTAGTCGCCGATGGGCACGTCGTCCGCGACCCCGGGCAGGGCGCCCTCGTTCCAGCGCGTCTCGTTGATGATTATGTTCCGATCGATGGAACAGGACAGGTTCGCCGAGCAGATGCCGGAGAAGCTGGGCACCTGTGACGGCTCCGTCAACCAGACCGTGATCTGACCGCCCGATTCGACCCGTTCGAAGGCGACGCCTGCGGCTGGCCAGCCGCGGGCATCGCCCAGGATTTGCGCGACTTCCTTGGCGAAGGCCTCGATGTCCCCTTTGACGGTCCCCATCGCCGCCACCTCGTATTGGACCGTGGCCCGCACCGGCGGCACGCTGGGTGGCGGCGGGGACGGCGCGCTTGATGGTTCCGCGAACTGCGTCGCGGCGGAGGGCTCCGTTGTCCTCGGAGAGCTCGAACGCGGCGAGCTGGCCGTTGGGGCGCTGACGCGGGCGGAAAAGGTCGACTCCGCGCCAGCGACGTTCTGAGGCGCGTCGCCCGAGGGCCACGCCAAGGCCGCGCCCCAGACGATCGCGACGATCGCCAATCCCGTGAGCGCCCCGGCTGACACGGCGCCCCGCATGCGCCAAGGGCTCACCGTCGCCATTCGTCCACCCTAACCGGCCGGGCGCAGCCCGGGGGCTGGGCTGTCGAACCAGTCCACTGCGCGGCGCGTTCGGCCTCAGTCCAGATAATCCCGCAGCACCTGAGAGCGGGACGGGTGGCGCAGCTTCGACATGGTCTTGGACTCGATCTGCCTGATCCGCTCCCGGGTGACCCCGTAGACCTTCCCGATCTCGTCGAGGGTCTTCGGCTGGCCGTCTGTCAGGCCGAACCGCATGGACACGACACCGGCTTCCCGTTCCGACAACGTGTCCAGCACCGCGTGGAGCTGTTCCTGGAGCAGTGTGAAGCTGACCGCGTCGGCCGGGACCACGGCCTCCGAGTCCTCGATCAGGTCCCCGAACTCGCTGTCGCCGTCCTCGCCGAGCGGCGTGTGCAAGGAGATCGGCTCACGGCCGTATTTCTGCACTTCGGCGACTTTTTCAGGGGTCATGTCGAGTTCGCGTCCGAGTTCTTCCGGTGTCGGCTCGCGCCCGAGGTCCTGCAATAGTTGCCGCTGCACCCGGGCCAGCTTGTTGATCACTTCGACCATGTGCACCGGGATGCGGATGGTCCGCGCCTGGTCCGCCATCGCGCGCGTGATGGCCTGGCGGATCCACCACGTCGCATACGTCGAGAACTTGTAGCCCTTGGTGTAGTCGAACTTCTCGACCGCACGGATCAGGCCGAGGTTGCCCTCCTGGATCAGATCCAGGAACAGCATGCCCCGACCCGTGTAACGCTTGGCCAGCGACACCACTAGACGCAGGTTGGCTTCCAGCAGATGGTTCTTGGCTCGACGCCCGTCGCGCGCCAGCCATTCCAACTCCCGCCGCAGCTTCACGTCCGTCAGCGGCTCGGTGGCGAGTTTCTCCTCCGCGAACAGGCCGGCCTCGATCCGTTTGGCCAGGTCGACCTCC
>JAITLE010000172.1 GCA_031278075.1 Bifidobacteriaceae bacterium
CCCACCGAACCCGCCAGCGGCGCAGACACCCAGCCCACGCCGACGGACACACCCATCGACCCGGGCGAGCCCACCGAACCCGCCAGCGGCGCAGACACCCAGCCCACGCCGACGGACACACCCGTCGAACCGGGCGAACTCGCCGAACCCGCCAGCGCCGCAGACACCCCGCCCACGCCGGCAGACACACCCCCCGAGCCAGCTCCCACCGAACCAGGCGAACCCAGCGAACCGGGCGAACCCACCGAACCCGCCAGCGCCACAGACACCCCGCCCACTCCGGCAGGCACGCCCGCCGAACCGACCCCCACCGGCGCCGCGGCCCCCGCCGGACCGGGCCGGCCCTCCAGGCCGGCTCCCGCCGACACCCAGCCCACTGCGACTGACACAGCCCCCGATTCGGCGCCCGCCGGCGAGCCGGCCTGGGCCGCACGGATGCGCAAGGCCAGCCCCGCAGCCTCCCAGGACCCGGCGGCTGGCGGGCTGGACGGCATCGTGCGGGCGGAAGACGACAAGACGGAGCCGCCCACCGGCCGCGGCGCGAAACGGCACTCCAGGGACGGCGACGGCGCCGGCCCGGGACGCGCGGGACGCCTCCGGCGGTTGATGTGGGTGGGCGCCGCGATGCTGACGCTTTCTACGGCGGCGGCTGGCGCGGTGCTGTACGCGAACAACTATTACGCCGACAAGGCGGCGCCAGGCGTGCTGCTGGCGGGCCGCGACGTGGGCGGGATGACGGCCGCGCAAGTCACCGACGAGGTGAACAACCTGGTGGGCGACCTACGCCTGACCCTCACACAGGCCGGTGAGTCCGTGCAAGCGACCGCGACGCAGCTCGGGGTGGCGGTGGACGCGGCGGAAGTGACCCGCGAGGCGCTCGCGCAGTCCAAGGACCGGCCACTGTGGGAGAGGCTGAACCCCCTCACCACCAAGCCGGTCGTGGTCCCCCCGACGATCGACCGAGCCAAGCTCACGGCGTTCCTCGACCAGACGTTCATCGGCGCTGACGAGACCACCCGCGACGCCTCAGTCGCCTACGACTCGGCCGCGGGCTCGTTCAAGGTTGAGCCTGCGGTAACCGGCCTGAAGACCGACCCGACGCCAGTGATCCAAGCGATCGAGGCATACCTGCGGGGTTCCACCACGACACCCGCCGTCGCGATCCCGACCAAGGCGGACCCGCCCGCCATCGGGGACGACGCCGCCGCCGCGGCGGCCGCGCAAGCCGAGGAGGCCCTGACGCGGACCATCACGTTCAGCAACGGCTTGGACGGCTACCAGGCGCGCGGCTACCAGCTGCCCGCCGAGATGATCGCCGGGTGGACGGTGTTCACGCCGCACCCCGACACGGGCGAGCTGACGGTCTCCTACGACACGGATCTGATCGCGGAGCAGCTCACGCCGATCCTCGCGGAGCAGGTCGCGATCCCGGCGCGCAAGCAGATCACCTACGTCTACCCGGGCACCACCAAGCCGATCGGAATCAGCCAGTGGGGCCTCAACGGCTACAAGATGGCTGACCCGACCGCGGCGATCGAGCAGGTGGCAGCCGCTCTCGCCGCGGGCGAGGACGCCGCCGTCGTGGTGCCGCTCGATGCCGACCCGTTCGCCAAGGAGACCGTCGAACCTCCCAGCAACTACGACGAGCCAGACGGCGCCGCCTGGGTCGACGTCAACCGCACGGATTTCACGGCGACGCTCTACCGGGGAACCACCAAGATCGCCACCTACGTGATCTCGATCGGCAAACCGTCCACGCCGACCCCGACCGGCGAGTTCTACGTCTACCTCAAGTACGAGGACCAGGTGATGCGCGGCCCCGCCTCCGACCCGTACGAGTCCGCCACCCAATGGGTCTCATACTTCACCGGCGGGGTCGCGTTCCACTCCGCCCCGTGGAACGAGCCGAACAAGTGGCAGATGGGCGTGTCCCACGGTTGCGTCAACATGAAGACGAAGGACGCCAAAGCCGTGTTCGATTTCGCGCCGATCGGCACGAAGGTGGTCGTCCACGACTGAGGCGGTCCGCCGCTACTTCTTGACGCCGAGGGCCTCCAGGATGTCCGCGTCGGGCGCCGGCGCCTCCGGTGTCGGCGCCTGCACGCCCGCGAGGATCTCCTTGACGATGGTGGTCCGCGCCTCGTTGACCGCTGCGCCGATCTCCTTTTCGGAGGTCTCCATCGCTGTGAGGATCTGGCCGCGGACTGTCCGGCCCCAGCGGCTCGCCTCGACCAGGCCGTCGCACTGTGCCTTGATCGAATCCCGGATCGTCCAGATCGCCTGCTCCGGCAGGATGGGCGCCTGGGCCGCCTTCGCGGTTTCGGCGACGGCTTGGCCGGCCGCCTGGAAGGCGCCTTCGATGAGACGCGCGGTGCCGTCCGAAAGGGCCTGCCCCACCTCGGCGGACTCCTTCGCGAGGGCCGCCTGCTGCCACATGACGAGGGATTTCTTCCCGCCTGGGAGACCCATGGTGCGGAACACCTGCAGGCGGCGCTGCATCGTGAACGAGACACCGATCAAGTTTCGGACCGCGGGCGAGAGGGCGTACGCCAAGAAGAACTGCTGCCGCCAGTCGAACAGGGTCTGCTCCAGCGCCTCGATGCCTTCGGCGAGCGTCTGGGCCTCCTCGAACACCGCGGGCCGCTGCGGATCACCTTCCGGGATCGCGGCCAACCGCGCTTCAACCTCCGTGGCGCGCTTCGCTCCGACTTCCCGGACCTGCTCCAGCGCGGCGAGCACCGCGACCAGGCCGGTCAGCGACTCGTCGTTCGCCCTGTAGAGCTGTTGCCCTCGGGCGATGTTGTCCGCCAGCCGCAGCTCCATCTCGCGGGTCTGGCCCGCGGCCATGTCGAGCCGCTGCTCGATCGACTTCGACTCGCGATACATCGCCTTGATGGTCGCTTTGCCGGAGCGGAACGCACGCTTGAGCTTGTTCCCGAGCCCTTTCATCTTCCCCGACTCGAACTTCGCGCTGAAACCTTCCAACTGCCGCAGGATCCCGTTGACGATAAGGTCCGCTTCCGGCAACTCGATGCCGCGTTGCGCGGTGAGCAGCTCCGATGACGTCTGGTTGACCTTGGTCAGCGCCGACTGGCCGAAGTCCAGCAGCGCGTTGCGGTCCATCAGCAGGGAGTCCGCGAGCTGGTCGGCTCGCGCCTCGAGCAGCTGGCGTTGATCGGCCGCGAGCAGCGAGCGGAACTGGAAGTGCGAGGCGCTTGGCGCGGCGCCGGCCTCGTCCGGCGGCACTTGTGCCACCGCCTTGGCCAGCGGCGTCTGCGGCACGGGGTTGGTCTTGGGGTCACCCAACAGCGACGCCATGTCGACTGTGACGGGTTCAGCGGGAATTGCGGTCATAGCTCGGACCTTTCGTCAGGGGCGTCATAGAGCCCGGCGGTCTGGTCCCGCGTGGCGCGGGCCAGTGAATCGAGTGAGACTTGGAAGCGCAGGTCCTGAGAGGCGTTGACCTGCTTCGTGTTTTCAATGATCTGCTGCGCGAACGCCTCAATCGCATCCTCCACAACACGAGCACGCCCAACCGGATCGTCCCACAACTCCGGCCGCGTCAAAATATCCAAATAATAATCCTCCCCCAACACGGCCACCACCTTCGACACCTGATCCCGGTACTCCACCTCAGCCACCGCGATCTGATCCCCACCACCCTTACGCGCCAACCGCCGAAACAACTCCGACGTGTCAACCACGATCCGCGTGATCGCCAGAACCATGTCCGCAGCCGCCGACCGAGCCGCCGCAGGCTCCCGAACCGCCAAATAACGCGCCCGCAAACCCCTCAACACCTCCAACAACTCCGCCACCTGAGGCGGTGTCTCCCGCGACACCCTCACCGGCGGGCCGAACACACGACGCCGCCGCCGCAACAAAACCACCAACACCACCACGGCGACAACCGCCAACGGAATCAACAACAACACCAACAAAACCCGGGCCACCACCCGCCAAAACCGCTCCAACAAACCGCTGGACTCGGATGGTTCGGCGGCCGCCGCGCCGTCCTCAGTCGAACCCAGCGCCTGCCCGATCGCGCCCACCGCCTGGATCAGGTTCCCCTCCAGGGTGCGGCTAGAGTCTTCCGCCTCGTTCGCGATGCTGAGGGCCGCGTCGCGCTCCAGCCCCGCCGAACTCGCCGAGATGTCCGCCCCGACCGCCACGACAACAGTGCTCCATTCGGTGGTCGCCCGCAGCTCGGCGGCCAGCTCCGTGGCGCCGACCTCAAGGCTCGCCGTGACCGGCAACACAGCCACCGCGACCGTGCCGGACGGGTCGGCGGCGAGCACCCGCTCCACATTCACCTCGTCTCGCACCTCGGCCGACACCCAGCCGCGGGCGCCGGAAAGGCCCTCGACGGCATCGTCCAGGTAGGTGGCCGCCCCGGCTGGCGCGGCCCCCGACAACGCGAGGGAGACGCCCAGGACGACGGCGCCCAACGCGATGCCCCGCTCACCGGCCGCGGTTCGCCCCGGGCGGGCGGCTGATCGACTCATCGGCGCCTCCTACGCATCAGAAGTTGTTGATCACAGACGAGAACACCAGGTCGATCCGCGCGGGGTTGGAGGCGTCGAAGACTTGTCCGCCTGAGGCCTGCGCGATACGCCCCAACGCGGCTTGGTCGGCGTCGCCGCCGTAAGCGATCGCGAACACGCGGACCGGGGCGTCGTCGCCACCCTCCCGGTTGGCGCTGTTCAGCTTCGCGACCAGCGAATCCAGGGACATCGTCGAATCGGTGTCGATCCCGTCGGATAGCAGCACGATCGCGTTGATGCGGCCAGGTTGAGCGCGTTCCGACATGTAGTCGAAGGCCGAGGCGACGGCATCGTACAACGGGGTGCCCGCCTTCGCGGCGCGACGCAGATCCCCGAGCGAGACCGCCAGCGTCTCGCGGTCAGAGCCGAGCGCCTCGACGGGACGCAACTCGAGCGTGACCTGGGACCGGTCGTCGGACAGGTAGGTCGTGAACACCCACACGCCGACCTCGTCGGTGCCGCGGAAGTGCTCCAAGGTGTTCTGGGCGCCTTCGATGGCGCCGTCCATCTTGGTGCGGCCGTCCGCCGTCGGCTCCTCCATGGAACCGGAGATGTCGATCAACTCCAGGACCGAGGACGGCTTGCGGATCTGGACCCACTGGTCCAACGCCGCCGAGACCGTCGCGACCGGCGGCTGCGGCAACGATGTGGCGGGACCTTCGGCGGTGACGCCGTACTCGGCCGTGAAGAGGCTGCCCAGCGGCGTCGACGTGTCGAGCGGACGGAAACCGTACTTCGGGAGGATCTCCTGCGCGGTCCTGGTCTGCGCGAACGCCACGAACGCCGCGGCGGCCTCCCGCTGGGTGGCGGTGACCCACGAGGCGCCCAGGGCCACTATCGGGTTGTCGGACCAGAGCGAGCCACCCTGCGGGTAGATCGCGACGAGCTTCTCGCGGGGCGCCGTCAGCTGCTCGCCGGGCTCGATCACCTTCGATGTCGGGTTGCCTTGGTTGTAGTTCAGGAGCGAGGTCTCCTCCAACGCGACCGCGGACACGTAGGTCGATCCGCCGGAACCGGTCTGGGCCTCGTCATAGAGCCGTTGGAGGACCTTGCCGGTGGTGTCGCCGTAGTGGATCACGCAGTTCTCGAGGGACCTGGAGAATTCCGCGGCCTCGGCGACATCCGCCTCGGTGAGATCGGCCGTCTTGCCGGCGGCCGCGTAGGCCTGCATCAACAGCATCGCCAGACCCGTGGTCGAGGTGTTCGGGTTGGTCTTCGCGATCCGGAACTGCCCCCAGACCGCTTTGCCCGGGTCGACAGCTCCCCAGCCCCGACCGTCCGCGCACAGCTCGGCGACCCGCCCGAGGCTGATTTGCTCACCGGGCCAGCCGAGCGCCGCGGCCATCGACTCCGGCATCGCCAAGACCACCGGCGTGTGAGTGAACGATTCGGCGCCGGCGACCAACGCGGGCGAAGCTGCCGCGGCCACCCTGTCCACCCACACCATCGACGCCGGCGACCAGATAGACGGCCACCGTTCCCTGTCGTCGGTGGTGGGCCAATCGCCGCCCGCCGAGAGGTACCGGGTCGCGTCGCCTGAGGTGACGTCGACCGGGATGACGCGCGCGCACGTCTCCAGAGCCGCCGCCTCGGGCGAGTCGACGAACGCCTCGGCCAGCTCGGTGAACAGGTTGACCTTCTCCGAGGAGACCGCGGCCACCAGGTGGGTGCAGCCGTCGTCCGCGAAGTCGCTGACCGCTCCGCCCACCGGCGTGTCGCCGCCACCGCCCGATGAGCACGCCACACCAGCCCCAGCCAACACCGCGATCAGCGCGCCGGCCAGCGCGCGACGGGCTGAGTCGCGGGTTGTCGTCAACTTCGGACCTCCTGGACGCGGGCGAGCAAGGGACGAGGCGCCCTGGCCGAACACCCCAATCCCCCTATCATCCCCTGAAGCGAGACCCGATGCACGCCGCAGCGCCGCGCCCCGGCCGAACCTACCGCTTGAGTTCGACCAGCAAATCGTATGACGTCTCCGAATAGCCGTCCTCGTCGTAGAGGCTCGCCGTCGCCCGGACGAAGAGCCGCGTGTCCGAGTGGATGAGATAAGCGGAGCCCATAGAGGCGTCTTCGGGGTCGAGCGCTCTGGAGACGCGAACCGACCACAGCTCGCTGAAGTCGTCCTTCATGTCGAGTCCCATCAGGTCGCTCTTCGCCGAGTCGTACACGTAAAGCACACGCGATCCGGCGGTCCGAATCACCTCGTCGTCGTCCAACTTGTGTTTGGTGATCGCCTCTTCGCCCGTCTTGACGCTCCGCAACCGGATGGTGGAGCCGTCTTGTGTGACCACTTGGCTGCCCAAGAACTGGCTCACGGCCTCATCGCGCTTCGACCACAGTTCCTCACCCGAAGACGCGCTGAAGGCTTGTATCCCGCCGTCGTGTTCGAACAAAAGAGTCGAGCCTGAGACCCATGCCCCCCAGGCATCCCCGTCGAGTTCGGCCGGGTCATCCCACATCTCCTCGCCGGTCGCCGGGTCGACCCGGTCGAATTCCTCCCCCTCTTCCCATTCCGCTCTGAGCACCACGTCCGACGAGCCGGTCGCCAGGGCGTAGCCGTATTCCGGATCGTCTTCGGCCATATCCTCGCCGAACCCGATCGCCTTGCCGGTCTTGACGTCCACGAACCCATCTTCGATCAAGACCCACCACGAGCCGGTGCCCGAGTTGTACGTACCGCCCCAACCGTTCTCGGAGGCGTCCGCCTCCCACAGAGCTTTGCTGAGGTCTGCGACGTTGTATACGGCGAGGCCGTCGCCTCGGTCGACCGTCGCCAGCAGCACGGAATCGTGCACGCCTAGGACCGTGTAAAACTCGTCGCTCTGGGTGACGATCTCCCCGGAGCTGTTCAACACCGCGGTGAAACTAGCCGATTCTTGGGTGACGATCACCACGGCCCGGCCGCCGTCAAAACGAGCCGAGGCGGACACGTGTCCGTCGGTCGCGTCCAACTCGAACGCGGCGCCGATGTCCGTCTGCCACTTGCGCTCGCCGCTCGTCAAATCGAACGCCGCGACCACCACCAGCGGGCCATCCATCTCCGGCTTGATCTCGCGCTCGTAGCCGTACCAGCCGTCGGAGTAGCCATCGGTGTCGCCCTTCCAGTAGAGGTCTTCGTATGGATAGTCAGGGCAGGCCGTGACGCACGCGCGCCACTCCTCGTACGCCTCCTCGTATGACAGCGAGTCCTGGGCGCCTTGCTCGTAGTCCTCGTCGTAGCCCTCGTACCAGGACGAGTAGCCCGGTGGTTCGTTTGTCCCGATCACCAGACCGGTGCTCTCGCTCAGGAAACCGCCGAAGCTGGAATCAGCGAAGTCGCCGTCCAAGATGTCGAGGGTCGAGATCTGATCCCCGAAGGTCGGTTCCGCGGTGATGTCCGGGGCGAGGCTCTGGCCGGCCGCGCCGCCATTGCCGCCGCCGCGCGACCCCACGAACCAGAACACTCCGGCGCCGACCACAGCCACCGCGGCCACACCCGCGATCACTGGGATCATCTTGCTCTTCTTGCGCCCGCCCGCGGGCGCCTCCGGCCCGCCCTGCGGGGGATAGATCGGATTCGGACCCGTCTGATATGCCGGATTCGGGCCCGTCTGATAGGCCGGATTCGGGCCCGTCTGATAGGCGGGGGTCGGGCCCGTCTGATAGGCGGGGGTCGGGCCCGTCTGATACGCCGGATTCGGACCGGTCTGATACGCGGCGGGGGGCGGGGCCTGCCCATATGCGCGGCCGGCCAGAGCCTGGTCCACGTCAGGCCGACCCAAGGACCTGAGCCATTGTTCAAGATCTGGATACAGCCTGGGGTGTGCCGCCACCTGCGGCGCCAGCTGCGGGAAAGCCGCCGCGATCTGCTGCAAAGCAACCGGATCAAGCGACGGGTCGGCCAACGCGCGAGCCGCGGCATCGGGGCCCTGAGTTGGATCGAACATGGCGGGGACTCCTATCTCCGATTTGGGGGGGACTCCTGGGAGCCTACAGGCCTCCCACCAGGTGGCGCCACACTTCGCGGCTATTTGGCGGCGCCGTCTTCCGCGACGTCGAATTCGCCGACGCGGTGCACCAGAATCTGATTGGTGGTGCCGGCGATCCCGACCGGCGCGCCCGACACAATCACCACCGTGTCGCCCTCCCGGCCTAGTCCGTGCGCTTTCAGGACCGAATCCGCCCCCAGAATCATGTGGTCGGTGTGCTCATAGGTGGGCACCTGGAACGCGACTATGCCCCAGGCCAGCGCGAGCTGACGCTGCACCGCGAGGTTCGGGGTCAACGCGATCAGCGGGATGGGCGAGCGCAGGCGGGCCATCCGCCGCGCCGAATCACCTGTCTCGGTGAACGCGACCAGATACGCGGCCTCCATCGCGTCCGCGATCTCAGCCGCGGCCTTGGTCAAGACGCCCGGGTGGGTGTGCGGAGTGGCCGTCATCGTCCGGATGCGGGATTCGCCGCCTTGTTCGGTCGCCTCGATGATCCGCGCCATCGTCCGCACCGCGTCCACCGGGTACGCGCCGGTGGACGTCTCGCCGGACAGCATCACCGCGTCGGCGCCGTCCAGCACCGCGTTCGCGCAGTCGGACGCCTCCGCCCGGGTGGGCCGCGGGTTGAAGATCATCGAGTCCAGCACTTGGGTCGCCACGATCACTGGTTTGGCGTGGCGCCGAGCCATGTCGATCGCGTCCTTCTGGACCAGCGGCACGTCTTCCAGCGGCAGTTCGACGCCGAGATCGCCACGGGCCACCATGATCCCGTCGAAGGTGCGGACTATCTCGTGGAGGTTTTCCACCGCCTGCGGTTTCTCGATCTTCGCCACCACCGGCAGCACGCGGCCGACTTGCCGCATTATCGCCTCGACCGCGCTGAAGTCGCTCGCGCTGCGCACAAATGACAAGGCGACGATGTCGACCCCCAGATCCAGCGCGAATCGCAAGTCGGCCACGTCTTTCGCCGTGAGGGCGGGCGCCGAGACCGCGACCCCGGGCAGGTTCAGCCCTTTGTGGTCGGAGATCTCGCCACCCACTTCGACAGTGGTGACCACGTCGGTGTCGGTGACCTGGTCGATCCGGACCACAACCTTGCCGTCGTCGATCAGGATGCGGTCTCGCACCCTCGCGTCGCCCGGCAGGCCCTGGTAGGTGGTGGACGCGCGTCGCCGCGTGCCTTGGACGTCTTCGGTGGTGATGGTGAAGGTCTCGCCGGCCACGAGTTCGACCGCCTGGTGGGCTTCGAACGTGCCCAATCGGATTTTGGGGCCCTGCAGGTCGGCGAGCACTCCGACTTCGCATCCCATTCGCTTCGCCACCGACCGGATGGTCGCGTACACACGGCTGTGGTCGGCGTGGTCGCCGTGGGACAAGTTCAACCGGGCCACGTTCATCCCGGCGGCGATCAACTCAGCGATCCGTTCCTCGGACTCGCTGGCCGGCCCGATGGTGCAAACGATCTTGGCGCGCCGCATGGCAACCCCCTCGCGAATCAGGGCGGCCCGCGCCGCCTCGGCAACCAGCGTAGCGACCCGTTCCGGGCTCAGACGCCGACAAGCTTGCCACCATAGTTGGCGGCGTCACCGTTCGGCTTCTCAGGAGCTGGCTTCCACCTGCCGCCCAGAATCGGGGTCTGGCCAGCGGCGAGACGCCCGTCGGCTCACGCGGCTGCCGCCCGGAGTTCCCTCATCAACCTCGCCACGGCGTATTGTCGCGTCTCGGCGAACGCGATGGCCCGGCGACACAGGTAGGTCAGGCAGTGAAACCACGCGGGCAACTCGGCGGCCCTGGTCGTTGTGATGTCCGCGACCGCAGCCTCCAAAGCCTCGGGCGTCATCCCCGCAGCCAACGCGGCTGCCTCGGAAAATGGCACGTTGGACGACCTGGTGGTGGCGGCGTGATCGGTTCGGGTGCTAACGTCTAGCGTCATCGTGACGTCCTCCTGAAAATCGGTTGCTAAATCCGTTCGCTCTAGAGCGTTGCGAGACCCGCCAGGAGGCTGGAACCCCCTGACGAGTCGTCTTGGGGCCCGGCTCGCCGTCCACGAGTACACGACGAGCCGGGCCTCTAATTTTGCCAGATCCGGCATCGCCTCGCAACATCGAGATCCTGCAGGTGAGCGGATCTACCTAGATCTGGGGCCGCGGCGCGCGCGGTTCGCACATATGCGCATCGGCGATGTACGGTGACTCGCCATAGGACTAATCAGCCGGCCCCAGACCTAGGGCGTTGAACGGAGACGCGAACCACATGTGCTGCCCGACC
>JAITLE010000235.1 GCA_031278075.1 Bifidobacteriaceae bacterium
AGGGGCGACGGCATCGGGCGCGGGCTGATCAAGGGCGCCTGCCACACCGCCGGAACCCGCGTCCGTGGCCGAACCCGCAGCGTCCAGCGAGGGAACCGCGGAACCGGGGGCGACGGCATCGGGCGCGGGCTGCTCAAGGGCGCCTGCCACACCGCCGGAACCCGCGTCCGTGGCCGAACCCGCAGCGTCCAGCGAGGGAACCGCGGGACCGGGGGCGACGGCATCGGGCGCGGGCTGATCAAGGGCGCCTGCCACACCGCCGGAACCCGCGTCCGCCGGCGCAGGGGGTTCCGCCCACCCGGCGCTGTCCAGCAGGGCGGGCTCACCGTTGGATTCCTGGGCCAGCTCGCTCAAGAAGACCGACGGCTCTCGCACACCCTTGCGGGCGCCGGCGCCCCACGCCCCGGTGAGCAACAAATGCGTCTTCGCCCTGGTCAAAGCGACGTACATGAGGCGGCGGTCCTCGGTCAAGGCGTGCTGGCCGGCTCGCAGCAGGAACTCCTCACAGGCCGCGCGCAGCTCGATCACATCCCCGGCCTCGCCCGGCTCGAACTGAGGCAAATCCGCGCGGTCAAGCCTCAGGCTCCAGGGCAACCCGCCCGTCCCGCCGGATTGTTTCTGCGACGAAAGCCACGCCCGCGCGCGCCGCTCGCCGTCGGGCCCCGGCGCGCAACTCGGCAGACGGCCCTCGGCCAGGCCCGGCACCACCACCACGTCGCGTTCAAGGCCCTTGGCGGCGTGGATCGTCATGATCTCGACCTCGCTCAAGCCACCCGCGATCTCCGCTTGCGCCAGGCCGTCGCCGACCTGCTCCTCCTGCTCCAGCCAGCCGAGGAAGCCGGCGAGCGTCGCCCGTTCCTGGCCCTGCGCGTAGCGGTGCGCCTCCTGGACCAGGCGGTTCACCTGCGACCGGCCGGCCGTGCCGTCCCGCGCCAGCAGGTCGATGTCCAGGTTCAACGCCCGTTCCGCCGCCAGCACCGTCTCCGGCAAGGTCAACCGCGACGATGCCGACCGGATCCGCCTGAGCGCACGCCCCAAGTCGGCGAGCCGCAGCGCGCCAGCCTCGCTCAACTGAGGGACCAGGGCGGCGCGTGACCCGGCCGCCAACTCGTCGACCAGGTCGAGCGGGCCTGGCGGGTCGGAATCGTCCCGGCGTTGGGCGGCCGCGCGGCGCAACGCGTCCAGGTCCGCGATGCCGATCCCCCATCGGGGCGAGGCGGCGAGCCGCATGAACGCGTCCCCGCGGTCCAAGTCGTGGCCGGCGATCAACGCCGAGACCAGGTCGCGGATCTCCGGCACGTCCAGCAGACCCGTGCTCTGGGCGACGCGATACGGCACGCGGGCGTCTTCGAGCGCGCGGACGATCTCGGGGATCTGGTCCCGGGCACGCACCAGGACACAGGCGGTCCGGCCCGTAGGGCCGGACCCCGCGCCCGCGCCACCCGCTGCGGCTCCCGCGCCCAGCCACTCTTCTCGCAGGTATTGGGCCACATAGTCGGCCTCTTCGACGTCCGTGGCGAAATACGCTGACCGGATGTCGCCTGGACCGGCCTCGGCGCGGGGCGCCAGCGCCGGCAACTCGAACGGCTTGTCGCCGCCGAGCCTCCTTCCCAACAACGCGGCCAACTCCGCCCGCAGCGGCTCGACGATCCGGTTCGCCGCCGCGAGTATGGCGCGGTCGTTGCGGCGGGCCGTGTTGAGCGTGAACACGGCGGGCCCCGCCACACCGGGCGGCCCCCGGAAACTGTCGACGAACCGCGGCATCGCCCCGACCGATGCGCCACGCCAGCCGTAGATCGCCTGGTTCGGATCACCCACGGCCATCACCGCGGTCTGGCCGAACAACGCCCTGAGGAACTCGATCTGCAGCACGGATGTGTCCTGGAACTCGTCCAGGAGCACAGCCTTGTAGACGGCGCTCTCAGCTTTCGCCGCCGAGCCGCCCTCAAGCTCGGCTATGCGCTTCGCCGCCGCGACCTGGTCGGCGAAGTCCATCACCCCCGCCTCGGTTTTCCGCAGGGTATAAGCGCTGATCAGTTGGCCCGCCCACAGTTGTTTCGCGAGGTGGCCGGCGGCTTGTTTGGCGACCTGCGGCGTGGCGGAGATCTTCCGTTTGCCCCCCACCGCAAGCACCGGGTCCCGCCGCCGCGTCAGACCCTCGATGATCCTGGTGACCTCGGCGGCGAACGCCTCGCCCCCGACCCGATTGTCCGAGCACTGGTCCGCCAATGTCAGCAACTCCCGCGTCAAGGTCGACGCCGCCGGCCACGGCGGCGGCCCCGCGAGGATCCCGCCGACGGGTGGGGCGCCGGGTCTGGGGGGGACGGCATCGGGCAAGTGCTCCACACCGTCCCACGCCTCCACCACCTGACTGCCGAGCTCCCACTTCTGCGCTTCGGTCAGGACCCTGGCGTCCGGGTCAACCCCTAGCTGGAGGCCGTGATCGCGCACGATCCCCGCGGCGTACGCGTTATAGGTCGAAGTCACCGGCTGGCCCGCGTCCTCCCCGCCAGCCATTTCCGCCGGCAGGTGCGACAGCATCCACGAGATGCGATCTCCCAGCTCAGCGGCTGCTTTTCGAGTGAACGTGAGTCCTAGGATCTGCTCCGGGGCGACCAGACCGTTCGCCACCAGATAGACCACCCGGAGCGCCATCACGAACGTCTTGCCCGATCCGGCGCCCGCCAGCACCAGCGCCGAGCCCAACGGCGATCCGATCACCTCCGCCTGACCCCGGTCCAGGGCCACCCCGGCCGGCAACGCGCCAGCTTGGGCCAACCGATCGACCAGTTCTTGGGGCGTGTGCCGTTCTTTCACGCCGTCACCTGCTTCCCCGAAGACTTCGCCGGGCACGATGCCGTCACCGGACAGTTCCGGCAATGTGAACCCGGTCTGGCTTCGATCGTGGGCTGCGCGGCGGCCGCGCGGCACTCGGCGAGCATGTTCGAGACCCACGGATCTCCCACCGCCAATCCGGGCTGGCGGAGTTCCTTGACCTCGTCGCGGGAGGTCTTCTCGAGGTACACCAGCGCCGCCTCACGCGCGCGAGTCGGGCCGAAGCCTTCGACCGAGCCGGCTGCCAGCGCCGCTTGATATGCGCCAAGCTGTGGGTTCGTCTTGGCCGCTTCAATGGTGGGAGCAGCGGCGCCTGTCTTGAAATCGACCACCCGGACCGCGCCGGAATCATCCTCTTCGATCCGGTCCACCACACCCCGGAGCCTGACGGGCAGGTCGGCGCCGTCCGGGGAGATGCGCGCCTCCAGCGCCACGCGGCGCAGGCCGCGCCTCTCGTCGAGGTATTGCGCCAAGTTGTCGACCATGATCTCAGCGCGCCGCCCGAGCAACCGCGTGCTGTAACCATCCACGAGTTCGAGCTCCGGCCAGCGCTCTGCCAGCCGCGCGCGCAGTCGAGCTCTCAGGTCGGCGCGCCCCGGCAGACGTTCCAGCGCGGCGGCGCTGCCGAATTCTTCCGCCAAGGAGTGCACCAACGTGCCCAAGCTGGCCGCGGCGCCCGCTGGCGCGTCCCCGCCCACGTGCCGCAACGCCCAGCCGAGCGGGCATTCGGCCAGCTGTTCCAGACGCGACGGGCTCAGAACCGGCGAACGCCCCTCAGGCCACAGCGGCCGGTCCGTCGATCGCGCGAGCAGCCCCGGCCACGAGCCGGGGTGCGCCCCCGGTTTGCCCAACGCGGCCAGCACCGCCAGCACCGCCGCCGCCCGCCCCGCGTCCGCTCCGTCCGGCCGGGCCACCAGCCGCGCTCGCGCCGCCGCGACCACCCCCCGCAGGTCGAACGGCAGTGGCGCGCCCGCGGTCCAGTCCTCCGCCGACCCCGCCGCCGACGCCGACCGGTCGCCCCCCGCCACCCGCGTCTCGTTCCCGACATCCAACGCGCCAGTTCCCATCCCCGCCACCGCCCCGGCAGTCCCCGCCGCCGACGCCGCCCGGTCGCCCCCCGCGCCACCACCCTCGGGTTGGGGATGCGCTGGGATTTCGCGGTCGGCCCCGGGCATAGGTGATGCTGACGCGGCGATCCACCCGAAAAACCGGGACGGGCGGCTCTCCTCCCCCGCGACCGCCACGGCGACCAGCTCGCGGCGGGCACGCGTGGCGGCGAGGAGCAGGGCGCGGGCCTCATCCTCGGCGACGGCGCGGCGGCGCTCCACCGGATCGGCGGTGAGACCTTTGCCGTCAATCAGATCGGCCAACTCGCCCGCGCCGAGCAATGTGTCCCTAAGCCGCAGGTCAGGCCAGACGTTCTCCTCCAAATCGAGCACCACGACGAGGTCCCACTCGTGGCCGGCGGCCGCGGCTACCGTGGCCAGGGTGACTTTGCCGCTGGGCGGCGCGTGGGCGGCGATTGTGTCGCTCGGGACCTCCTGGGCGTCGAGGTACGCGACCAAACCGGCCACCCCCGAGCCGGGGCGGCGTTCGTCCAAGCGGCCGGCGGCCGCGAACAGGGCCAGCACGGCGTCGAGGTCGGAATCCGCGCGGACTCCTTCCGCGCCGCCGGCGAGCGCCTGCGCGCGCCAGGTCTCCGCGAGACCCAACGCGTCCCAGACCGCCCACAGCGTCTGAGCGGCTGACGGTTTGGGCGCCCGCGCCCGCGCCCGGCCACGCGTCAGAGCCGCGGCCAACTCTGTGACTCGCGTCGCGTCCCGTTGGCTCAAGCCCGCGGCGCGAGCCGCCGCCAGGAGCTGGCTGGGGTCGGCGAGCGGTTCGCCGCTCGGCCGGTCGGCATCGGGCAGCCCTGCGCCCCGCTCAGCCACGTCCGGCGACCCGCCGCTCGGCCGATCGGCATCGGGCAACCCTGCGCCCCGCGACCCGGCGTCCGGCGACCCGCTGCTCGGCCGGTCGGCATCGGGCAACCCTGCGCCCCCGAGGACCGCTACCAGCAGCTCATCCGAGGTGGCGCCGATCCCGCTGGCACGCGCGGCCGCCACGAGGGAACGCCGCAGCACACGCAACCGGGCGGCGTCGAACCCGCCGACAGCCGAGGTCAACAACTTGACCGCGACGGCCGCGGTGAGTTGCGCTGGGTCGGCGGCGCAGCGCAGCGCCGTCACCAACGGCGCCACCGCGGGATGATCGGCCGCGAGCACCTCCGAACCGGGCACGCGCACTGGCACACCGGCGCTGGTCAGCATGGATCTCAACGAACTGACCCGCCCGCTGGTGCGGGCCAACACGGCCATCTGGTCCCAGTCCACGCCTTCAACGATCCGCGCCCACCTCAGCCGCCGCGCGACCAATGCGGCCACGTCCGCCTCGGACCGAGCAGCCCAAGCCCGCACCACGCCCTGACTCGGCGCCGCGGCGGGGATGGTCCGCGCCGCCCGGGGAGCACCCGGCGAACGGACCCGCAGCCTGAGCCGGTGCGCGTTCAAGGCGAGATCGCCGCCCTGGCGCCAATTCTGGCTCAGGACGGCCGGTCTCGCCCCCCAACCCCCTTGAGCCGACCCGCCCGCCGCGGGCGGCGCCAAAGTGGCCGCGAGCTGCCCGGGCAACGCGCCACGATAGGCCTGGACCGCACTCTCGGGGCTGCCCAGCAGGACTAACTGCGCACCGTCCGCGCCAAACTGCCCCACCAGGCGATGCAGTGCCAACGACGCCTCCTGGTGATCGTCCACGATCACCAGGTCCCAGCGCGGTTTGCTTGCGGCCGGCAGCTCAACCGACTGGCCCGCCACATGGAACGGCTCGCACCAGTCGCGGAGGCACGCGTGGGCGGTCGAGACCATCGCGGCGACGTCCAGCTTCAGACCGGAGTCGGCGGCGGCGCCGACGTCGAGCCCTTCGAGATACGCCTGATAGAAGCGCGCCGCCGCGACCCATTCCGGTCTGGACTGGGACCGGCCCAAGCTTTCCAGCGCCACGGCGTCGAGTCCGCGTTCCGCGGCCCTCATCAACAGGTCCCGCAACTCCGCCCGGAAGGCGCGCAGCGTCCTGGCCGCCGGGGGCGCCTTGTCCGGCCAGCCGATGGAGGGCAGACCGGTCTCAGCTTCCATCGCGAGCAGCTCCCCGAAAGCAGCCATCTGTTCCGCGCCCGTCACCATTTGCGGTTGGTAGGCGCGTGCCGCCTCGGCCGCTCCGTCCCAGGGCTGCGCCGCGATCGCTTCGGCGCGCGCCTGGAGGACCGTCATCGCCAAAGCGGCCGGGGTGACCGCCACCCGCCGTTCCAGCGGGACGCCGGCCCGCCGGACAACCCGCGCCGCCAACGACTTGGCCGCGTGCCGCTCCGGCGAGAGCACCAGCACAGCCCGGCCCGCCTGCACCGCCTCGGCGGCGGCCAGTTCCGCGACGAGAGTCTTCCCGGTTCCAGGCGCCCCGAACACGGAGACCGGGCCACCCTGCCGCACCAGCGTCAAGGCCGCCAACTGGGACTCGTCCGGCAGCACCCGGGCCAGAGGCGCCGCGGCCCAATCCACCGTGGGCGCCTCCCCTCTCCTATCCATGCGACTATCCCACCACAGCCCTATGACACTTCTGCCGACCATCCCGCAGGGACGGGCCGCCGCCGCCGATCCAGCTTCCCGCCCGGCTTACCGTTAATATGGGCGCCCTAAGCCGCACCCGCTGGGTTCCCCACACAGCGCACGTCCACCACATTTCCCCTCGCACGATGCCGACCGCTCCCGACCCGCTCGACCGTATCCCTCGCCTGACGTGTCGCTGGCGCCGCCCACCCGGGCGGGCCCCTGCCAGGCTGGAAACACGGCAAGGCTCTGACCTGCGGTAACTCCACCCCCGACCGGCGCCCAGGCGGCCAGAACCAGCCCAAGCCCCTGACCTGCGGCAACGCGCCAAGGGGACGCTCACGGTCACCAACCGGGCCGCGGCGAAGAACGCGGAACTCTACACTTCTCGCTCCCGGACGGAGAAGTGTAGGAATGGTGACACCCGCCCGGATCGGCGTCCAGGCGCCCAGAACCAGCGCGAGCCCCTGACCAGCGGAAACGCGCCCCGGGGGCGCTTACGGTGACCAACCGGGCCGCGGCGATGGACGCGGAACTCTACACTTCTCGTCTCTGGCGGGAGAAGTGTAGGAATGGTGACGCCCGCCCGGATCGGCGTCCAGGGGACCAGAACCAGCCCAAGCCCCTGACCTGCGGCAACGCGCCAAGGGGACGCTCACGGTCACCAACCGGGCCGCGGCGAAGAACGCGGAACTCT
>JAITLE010000020.1 GCA_031278075.1 Bifidobacteriaceae bacterium
GTTCTGCGGGGGGCCGGCCGCCCAGGGACCGCCGCGGAGCTCGCGCGCCTGGTCGCCAGCGTAGAGGCGGCCGCGTACGCGCCGCCGGGCGTGCAGGCCGTGGCCGACCCCGCGGCCGCCGCTCGCCGTCCAGTCGCTGGTGCTGGTGGCGTGGACGCGCCGGCCGTGGCCGACCCCGCCGTGGCCGTGCCGCTCCCGCCCGCCGTGGTGGGGCCGGCCGGCCGGCGGATCACGCGGGCGCTCGCGGCCAGTCAACCTCGCCGGGTGCGGCTGGCCGCCCGCTGGTTCCCGCGCTCGTTGGTCCAGCGCGACACCCCGGACCGCCGCGGGCTACGGCACCGTCTTACGCATAGACCAGTACGACCCGGCCGAGAAACACGCCGCGACTAGCAGCATCCAACCGCCCGCCGAGGCCGGCGTCAGCGCCAACGCCCAGCGGCCGATCAGCGGCCACCATTCGCGCCAGGTGACGACAGCTGACATGCCCACCGCGACCATGACCCACAGCGTCAGGACCACCACCAGCCGTATCGCCCCGCCGCGGCGGAATACCGTGGTGCCGCAGAATCCCGCCATGAAGAACACCAGCGAGAGCCCCGTGAGGAAAACCCACTGCTCCCACCACGGGAAATCCGTGAACCAGCCAGCCAAGCTGAAGTAGCGGAAAGATATGCCATAGCCACCCGTCAACGACTCCAGCACGCGGCCCAAGGAGAACACGGCGGCCAGTGCGGCGGCAAAGCCCGCCGCGAGCAGAGTGGTCCCATTGATGTACTCACGCCGGGTGAGAGACATCGCCATCGCGAACTGATAGGTGTACATCATCGCTTGGATGCCGACAGTCACGCAGTAATAAGTGGGGATGAACTGAAGCCCGCCGAACCCATACATGCCGGGCGGGCCGCCCTCGTCTCGGAACCCGAGCAGGAGCACGCCGTACATCGCGAGCGAGATGAACAGCGTCGCGCCGACAACCAACAGCGGGGTCCACAAATAGGTGGCGCGATTAGCGAGATGCAAGCGCACCACCTTGAGCGTCCGCGAGCGCGTCTTCATCTCGGGGACCCCCCGGCCGCGGGAGGCCTCGCCTGGCTCCCTGACGCGGCCGCGGCCGCCCACGTCACCTGGTTCGCCTGAGCGGCCTGCGCCGCCCGTGTCAGGTGGATCACCAGCTGTTGGAGCGAAACGGTCTCGCTGGTGAGCGAGGCGGCGATCAGGGCCGCGCGGTCGGTGGCGGACAACGGTCCAAGCACTGTCAACGCGAGATACGGCCCCATCGCCTCGCGGAAGACGACCTCGCGTCCCAGGGCGAACTCCTGCACCGCCTGCGCCGGGCCGATGATCCGCGCGGCGCGGCGCAACAAGGCGTCGCGGTCCCGGTCGATCAACACGCGCCCATGGTCCAGCACCACGACGTTCGCCACGAGGTTCGCCACCTCGTCTATCAGGTGGCTGGACAGCACTATGGTGCGGGGGTCGCGCTCGTAGCTCGCGCTGACCGCCTCATAGAAAACCTGGCGGGCCATCGCGTCCAGGCCCAGGTACGGCTCGTCGAAGAAGGTGATGTCCGCGCGCGCGGCCAGGCCGATCGTCACCCCCACAGCCGAGTTCTGCCCCCGCGACAGGCGGCGGATCCGGCCGTTCATGGGGATGGCCAGCGCCTGGATCAGGTGGTCGGCGAGCTGAGCGTCCCATCTGGGATAGAACATCCGGGCCACCTTGAACGCGTCGCGGGGCCGCGCGTCGTTCGGGTAGCCCTGGCCCTCACGGATGAAACACATGCGCTCCAGGGCCGCGGCGTTCTCATGCGGTCGCTGCCCGAACACGGCGACCTCGCCCGCGGTGGCGAAGCCTTGCGCCGTGACGATCGACATCAGCGTGGTCTTGCCGGCGCCGTTGTGGCCGAACAGCCCGTGAACCGCGCCGGCTTCCAGATCAAGACTCACGTCATCCAGGGCGACGGTCTTCTTGAAACGCTTGACCAGGTGTTTCACGCTCACTGCCGGGGTCATGCCGGCTCCCTGCGACCGTCGCGCGCGTTCATCCGGCCATCGCCCGCTCAGCGGGGGACCGAAGGCGGCCCAGGTCCCGCACGGCGCCCTTGTCCGCGGATGTCGCGAGCGCCGCATAGGTCTGCAGCGCCTGGGACACCGTCCGGTCCCGGCCCACCGGGCGGTAGCCGCCGCTCGCGAGCAGCGCCTCGCGCCGGGCGGCGAGTTCCTCGACCGCCACAGCGAGGTGAAGCGAACGTGAGGGGATGTCGATGACGACGCGGTCGGCATCGTGCACCAAAGCGATCAATCCGCCGCTCGCGGCCTCCGGGGAGACATGGCCGATCGAAAGGCCAGACGTGCCGCCGGAGAAACGGCCGTCGGTGATCAACGCGCAGAGCTTGCCGAGACCCAGGCCCTTGAGGAACGAGGTCGGGTACAGCATCTCCTGCATGCCGGGGCCGCCGGCCGGACCCTCGTAGCGGATCACCACCACGTCCCCGGCTTTGACGCGGCCGTCCAAGATTCCCTCGACGGCGGCGTCCTGCGACTCGAAGACGACAGCGGGGCCCTCGAAATGCCAGATCGACGGATCGACGCCAGCGGTCTTGACGACGGCCCCGTCCGGGGCGAGGTTGCCGCGCAGCACAGCCAAACCGCCGTCCGCGGTGAAAGCGTGGGACACATCGCGGATCACGCCGGTGGCGCCGTCCAGATCGAGCGTCTCGTAGCGGCTGTCCTGCGTCAGGCCGGCGGGTGAATAGCGCCCGGCGGGCGCGGCCTTGAACAGCTCCTCGGCCTCGGCGAGCGGCCGGCCGGAACGGACGTCCCACAGGTTCAGCCAAGTGTCCACGTCAGGGGAATGGACGGTGTTCACGTCGGTGTTGAACAAGCCGGCGCGGTAGAGCTCGCCGAGGATCGCTGGGATGCCGCCCGCACGGTGCACATCCTGGATCAGCGCCCAGCCGCTGGGCGCGACCTTGCAGATGCAAGGGACGCGGCGGCTCAGCTCTTCGATGTGGCGCAAGGTGAAGTCGACGCCCGCTTCGCGGGCGATCGCGAGGATGTGCAGGACCGTGTTGGTGGAGCCACCCATCGCGATGTCCAAAGTCATCGCGTTCTCGAAGGCCTCGAAGGTGGCGATGGAACGGGGCAGGACTGTCGCGTCGTCTTCGTCGTAGTGACGGCGGGTGATCTCCACCGCGAGGGCCCCGGCTTTGCGGAACAGCTTGGCGCGGTCCTTGTGTGTCGCGAGCAGCGTGCCGTTGCCGGGCAGAGCCAGCCCCATCGCCTCCGCCAGGCAATTCATCGAGTTGGCTGTGAACATCCCCGAACAAGACCCGCAAGTGGGACACGCGCCCTCCTCGATCGCCGCCAGCTCGGGGGCTGTCACCTCGGGGTTGGCAGATTCGGCGATGGCGACTATCAGATCCAGGCGGTCCCGCTGGGCGCCGTTCGGCAGCACAGCGTGGCCGCCTTCCATTGGGCCGCCGGAGACGAACACCGCGGGTATGTTCAGTCGCATCGCCGCCATCAGCATGCCCGGGGTGATCTTGTCGCAGTTCGAGACGCACACCAGGGCGTCAGCCCGATGCGCGTTCACCATGTACTCCACGCTGTCCGCGATCAGCTCCCGGCTCGGGAGGGAGTAAAGCATGCCTTCGTGGCCCATCGCGATGCCGTCGTCCACAGCGATCGTGTTGAATTCCCGCGCGATGCCGCCCGCCTCGTGGATCGCCTCCGACACAATGCGTCCCACAGGGGCCAGGTGTGTGTGGCCCGGGACGAACTCGGTGAAGCTGTTCGCGACAGCGATGATCGGTTTGCCGAAGTCCTCACGGGCGACGCCCGCGGCCCGAAGCAGCGCCCGTGCGCCCGCCATGTTGCGCCCGGTCATCAAGAGGTGGGAACGGAGTTGAGGCATGCCGATTAGCGTAGACCCGGCCACCCCCGCCGGCGCCGCAGGGAATCTCTTGGGCGCTGGACGCCAACGTGGCGCGAAGCTGGACCCCCACCCGCGCCGCGGGTGGGGCCGTGGGAGGGGATCGGCCTGCCTGCGGAAGGTCCCAGACGACCTGGATGGACCCCACCCGCGCCGCGGGGGATCTCTATCTAGGACCGGCTCACGGCTCCTCGCCTTCTTCGTCGTGGTCGTGGTCTTCTGCGTGGTCTTCTTCGTGGTCGTGTTCAGCTTCTGCGTCGCCGGCCGCGCCCGCGAGCTCCAAGGGGACCACATCCAGCGCGACCGACTTCCAGATCTTCCCAGTCGCGGGGTCCACCACGTGGATCTGCCGCGTCGCGGGGTCGGTGATGTAGAGCATCCCTTCCAGCAGCAGCACCTTGGGCGCCGCGGCTTGCCAGTTCTCGGGCGCCTCCCACGCCCCGATCACCGGGTATGAGCCGGTCACGGCGCCAGCCGCGAGGTCGATCAGGTGCAGTTGACCGTCGAGCCCGAGCACGGCCCCGATGGCGCCGTCCACCACGGTGAAATCGTTGAAGCCGTAATAAGCGGAGGGCAGTTGCACCAACCGGATTGTGCCGGCTGCGGTGTCGATCAGGGCGACCTTGTCTTGGACGGCGCCCTCGACCGCGTAGTCCCCGAGCGCGATCGGCGAGTCCTCCGTCGCGGCGATCCCTGAGATGCCCCCCGCCTCCGCCGGCGCTGTGAGCTTCGTGAACACCCCATCCCGGTAGACCAGCGCCCCGTCGGCGCAGCCCAGGACCACGGCTTCGTCAGCCGCCACGCCCGCGCCGTGCAGGCCGGGACAGTCGCTGGAACTGGCGAGCACGGCATCGTCCACGTCCAACGCCTGCGCGCCGGTGCGGCCTTCCGCGGCGCCCTGCGAGACGACCAAAGTGCCGTCGACCAGCACCGCGACACCGTGATGCGCGGCGGGAGCGGTGTACTGGCGCAACTCGCGGTCCGGGTCTTGCGCTTCGGCTGACTCGAAGATCGTGACCTGCCCGGTGGCGTCGTCGAAGAGCGCCGTCCAACCGTCGTGCGAGACCACGTGGCCGGGCGTTTGGGCGGGGAAGATTTGGTCGGTGAGCGACGGCTGCGCGGTGTAGTAATGGAAGTGGTCGCCGTGCCCGGTTTGCCAAACACCCAGGTCCAGCACTTGGAAGCCGCCCTGTGTGCTGACGATCAGGTCCCGCCCGTCCCCGGCGGGGTTGAGCCGGTTGAAGCCGGCCAGTGGGATGTCCGCGACCAATTCCAGCGTGGTCGCGTCTCGCACTTGGATGCCGCCGTCGTAGGTGTAGGCGATTCTGGGTGTTTGAGCTGCGACTTCACGCGCGTCCGATTCGACGGTCGGTTCCGGGGTGGGTGTCACAGCCCCAGTCGACGATGCCGACCCCACGCCCCCGTCCGTCTCTTCCGCGCCGCTCCCGCACGCCGTGAGCGCGAGGAAGACTGCGGGCAGGAGCAGCGCCACCCCAATTCGGGTGGCGCCGCGCCCCCGGGACTGCGGCGCCGGGCCGGGCCTGCGGGTTGGGCGTGCGGCGGGCTGGCGGTGGGGGCGCGCGGCGGGCTGGCGGTGGCGGCGTGCGGCGGGCTGGCGGCCGGGCTGGTGTGTCGCGCTGCTGGTCTGACTGATCTGGCCGGTGTGGCTGGTCGGGTGGGCTTGGCCGGTGTGGCTGGACTGACCGGCTTGGCCGGTGTGGCTGGACTGACCGGCTTGACCGGTGTGGCTGGATTGACCCGCTTGACCGGTGTGGCCGGACTGACCGGCTTGGCCGGTGTGGCCGGACTGACCGGCTTGGTGGACCCGGCGGCTTGGCGGGCCGGCCGTGTGTGTCTCGGGGCCGAGTGGCATGCGCTGTCTCCTGTCGCTGGGGGCCGCTGTCGCGTGCCCATGCTAATGATAACGGCTCGCAATAGCAAATGTCGGAGCCCCATCACCCCTGCTCCTCGCCTCCTCATCACCGCGCTCCGTCTCCAGCCGTCCGTCTCCGGCCCCCCGGTTCCCGCGCTCCGCATCCAGCCGTCCGTCTCGGGTCCTCCGGTTCCCGCGCTCCGTCTCCGTCTGTCCGTCTCGGTTCCTCCGGTTCCTGCGCTCCGCATCCAGCCGTCCGTCCCGGTTCCCCCGGTTCCCGCGCTCCGTCTCCAGCCGTCCGTCTCGGGTCCTCCGCCCCCGGGCAGCCACCGTTCGCTGCTGAACTGGAGCCCGCCTGAGCCTCCCACCTGCGGAAACGCGGTCGGGTGGGGTCACGGCTCGTGGCCGGGCCGCGCCCCCGACGGCTCCGGCATGCAGCGGCTGGCGACCCGGCGCCTAGCGGCGCCTGCCCGGCGGTCGGCGCAGAGGGGACGGTTATGCTTTTCGTCATGCGCTCGCAATGCTGCATCTATGTCGACGCCGGCTACCTCCTCGCCTCTGCGGCGACGCGGCTGACGGGCACGTCTTATCGGAGCGGTATTCGAGTCAAATACGAGCCACTCATCGAAAGCTTGATCAGCCAGGTCGAAGAGGTGGCCGGGGTCCCATTGTTGCGTGTGAACTGGTATGACGCGGCGAAGAACGCGCTCCCGGACAAGGACCAAGAGCGGATCGGCGCCATGCCCCGGGTCAAAGTCAGGCTGGGCCGCGTCGGTTACCAAGGCGAACAGAAGGGCGTGGATCTGAGGATTGGGCTGGACATGGTGGCGCAGTCCCGCAACGGCGCGTTCGACGTGGTCTACCTCCTGTCCGGGGACGACGACTTGACTGAGGCGGTCGAAGAGGCGCAAATCCACGGCGTGCAAGTGATCGTGTTGGCGGTGCCGGACACGGAGGGCAAACCGAACGCCGTCAGCGTGCACTTGACCAGAGCCTCGGACGGGATCGAGTTGATCTCCCCCGCGTCGCTCGACAGGACCGTGTTCCGCGCGGTCGTCAAGACGCCGTCCGGCGCCATGCCCGCGCCCGTGCCCGGGCCGAAGCCGGGCCCACCCGCCACGCCGGTGCCCGGCCCGCCCAAACCTGGCGCGGTACCCACTCCGCCGCCGCACCAAGCCGTGGTTCGGCGCGCGCCGGAATCCACTCTCGCCTACCGCTCCGAGACTGGCGGCAGGTCGAGCGTCGCTCCGGAGTACGCGATGGGAGAGGAGAAGATCGCCGCGGCCATCATGGCGGTTGTGATCGGTGTGATCGACGCATTCTTGGCCAGCGCCACCCAAGACGAGAAAGACGACGTGATCCGGGCACGGCCGTCGATCCGCTCCGACATCGACCGGACCTTGTTGTTCGACCTGTCGCACCGCATCGATGTGTCCGAACTGTCCGACCGCTTGCGCTACGAGCTGCGCGACCGCTTCTGGGAGGTCTTGATCCAGAAGGCTGAGGGTTGAGGTCTCGGCCATGCCAACGCCACACATCGCGGCCGAAAGCGGCGAGTTCGCGCCCGCCGTGCTGATGCCCGGGGACCCGTACCGCGCCGACCGGATCGCCCAGGCCGCGCTGACGAACGCCAAGGTGATCTCCGATGTGCGCGGCATCCGCGCCTACACGGGGACCATTGGCGGCCGTCCGCTCAGCGTCATGGCGAGCGGCATGGGCATGCCGTCGATGGCGTTGTACGCGACCGAGCTCTACCGGTTTTTCGGAGTGGAGCGGATCATCCGGGTGGGAACGGCTGGCGGGATCGCCCCTTCGGTGGCGCGGGGCGACGTGCTTGTGGCATGTGGCGCGCACACCACCAGCGGCATCAATCGGCGTCGCATTCCATCGGTGTCCTTCGCCGCGGTGGCGGACTTCGCGCTGGCCAGCGCGGCGATGGCGGCGGCCTGCGGCGATCCGCGTGTCAAAGCGGGGGTCGTCGTGTCCGAGGACCACTTCTACTTCAAGACGCCGGGGACTTTGGAAGCTCTCCAGGCGCACGGCGTGCTCGGCGTCGAGATGGAGGCCGCAGGGCTGTACGGCGTCGCCGCGGCAGAGGGCGGCGCCGCCCTCGCGGTGTTGACCGTTTCCGACCACATGGTGGTCCCCGGAGTGGACATGACCTCCGGGGAACGTGAGACGCTCTTCGAACGCGCACTCGAACTAGCCGTCGCGGCCGCCTTCGCCTGAGCCCAGCGGCAACCGGTTGACCAGGCGCATCGCGCCGCCCGCCCGAGACGCGTTGCCGCAGGTCAGGGCCCTGGCCCGGTTCTGGGCCGGTTGACGCCGATCCGGGCGGGCGTGACCATTCCTACACTTCTCCCGCCGGAGACGAGAAGTGTAGAGTTCCGCGAACCGCACCATGGCCCGCGTGTTGCTCGTCAACCCGTCCGGGACGCGTCTCCGCAGGTCAGAGCCCTGGGCCCGTTCTAGGCAGGTTGACGCCGGTCCGGGCGGGCTTGACCATTCCTACACTTCTCCCGCCGGAGACGAGAAGTGTAGAGTTCCGCGAACCGCCCCCTGGCCCGCG
>JAITLE010000039.1 GCA_031278075.1 Bifidobacteriaceae bacterium
GCCGCCGCTGACCCGGGGGTCCAGCTCGGATGGGACTCCGGCGGAGGCCCACGGCTCTTCCCACGCCAAGGCGGCATAGCACTCGTCGCAGGCCAGGACCGCGCCGTGTTCCCGGGCCCATTCGACCCAGGCGCGCAACTCGTCGACGGCGAGCACCCGCCCGGTCGGGTTGGCGGGCGAGTTCAACCAGACCAGCCGCACGCGACTGGCCACAGCGGCGGGCACCTCCCCGGGTGAGTCGGCTGGGACGGGACTCGCGCTGGCGAGGCGAGCGCCGGCATCGTACGTCGGATAAGCGATCCGGGGGTGCACCACCGCGTCGTCCGAGCCCAGGCCCAGCAAAGATGGCAGCAAAGCGACCGCCTCCTTGGAGCCGATGCTGGGGAGCACCGCTTCTGCGGGGATGTCCGGCACGCCGCGGACCGCGTTGTAGTGGGCGGCGACCGCCTGGCGGAAATCGCGGACGCCGATGGTCGGCGGGTAGCCGGGAGCGTCCGCGGCCTGCGCCAGCGCGGCCTGGACGACCTGGGGAGTCGGGTCGACGGGTGAGCCGACGGACAAGTCGATCAGGCCCCGGGGATGGGCCGCGGCCTGGCGTTTCAGCGGCTCCAGCAGATCCCACGGGAAGGCCGGGAGTCGGGCGGCGTCGAATCCCATCGGCGGTCTCAGGCCATGGGCGGCAACGCGGCCACCAGCGGCGGGTCGTAGGGAACCGGGCCGATCCGCGCGGCCCCGCCCGGAGAGCCGATGCTCCTGAAGAAGTCGGCGTTGATCTGGCTGTAAGCCGCCCATTCGGGCGGCAGATCGTCCTGGTAGAAGATCGCGACCGTGGGGCAGACCGGTTCGCAGGCGCCGCAGTCGACACACTCGTCGGGATGGATGTAAAGGGACCGCGCGCCCTCGTAGATGCAGTCGATGGGACATTCGTCGACGCAAGCGCGGTCCTTGACGTCCACGCAGGGTTGGGCGATCACATATGTCACAGCGGCAAGCCTACGGTTCGCTGGCGGAAGGGCGCCAACCGCCTGCGGACCCGGCGCGGGCGGCGGGCAGCGGGCAGCGGGCGGCGGGCGGCGGGCGGCGGGCGGCTGGCGGCGGGCAGCGGGCGGCTGGCGGCGGGCGGCTGGCGGCGGGCGGCTGGCGGCGGGCGGCTGGCGGCGGGCGGGGCCGACATGACGCCCCGGCCGCCGCCCTCCCGCCTCGCGTTCGATGACTACCGTCCCCGGGCGCGACTCAGCCCCCCAGGCCGGCCGCTCAGCCGCTCAGCCGCTAAGCCTCGATCCAGGCTAAGCTGACGTGATGTTCGTGGAGATCGGCGCGCCCGGAGCCGATCTCAGCCACATCCTCTTCAAGCACCCCGACCATCCCCGCGCCTTCGACCTGCCGGTGGGCCGCGCCTGGGTGTGGTACCCGCAAGCCGGACCAGCCAGGACGCGCGCCGCGCTGATGGTCGAGACAGACCCGGCCGCCCTGCGCGCTTCCCGCCGGTTCAAGGTCAGCGGTTTCGAACTCGGGCATCACATCAACGACCGCTCCTACGCCGCGTCCTCGCTGCTCGCAGTCGCGATCGCGCGGGTCTTCAGCTCCGCCCTGCGCGGTCAGGACCCGGTTGAGCAGCCCGGCCTGGCCGCCCGCGAGCGCCCGCTCGAGATCCGCTTGCCCTCGGTCCGCTCCCGCGGCGGCGCCACGCTGGTCCACGAACTGTTCGAGCCCCTCGGCTGGGGGGTCGCCGCCGAACAGTCGCCGCTGGCGGCCCAATCGGTCGATGTCACCCTGACCGGGTCCGCCACGGTGCAGGCCGCGCTCGCGCACCTGTATGTTCTGCTCCCCGTCCTCGACGGCGCCAAGCACTACTGGGTCGGCCCCCAAGAGGTGGACAAGCTGGTCCGCCACGCCGACCAGTGGTTGGCCACCCATCCGGCGCGCGCCATGATCATGCGTCGCTACCTCGCCCACCAGGGAGAATACGTCGCCGATGCCGCGGAGCGTCTTATCGCCGGTGAGGCAGACCACGCCTCGCTCGGCTCCGACCGCTCCCCTGACCGCCACCCCGACCAGACGGCGACCGGCCCCACAAGCAGGCCCGCTGAACCGCTCCAGCCGCTCAGCGCCACCGACACCCGCCCCGAACCGACCGACGGCGAGGCCTGGGGCGGCGAGGCCACGGGCGGCGACGCCGAACCGGTCGCCACGCAGGGCGCGGGCGGTGGGTTGGCCGCGGCGCGGCGGGACGCGGTTCTGGCCCGGCTTGGCGCCGCAGGCGCCCGCAGTGTCCTGGACCTCGGGTGCGGCGAGGGCCGCCTCCTGGCCGATCTGCTGCGCCACCCGCAGTTCACCCGCGTCGCGGGCGCCGACCCTGCCACATCGGCGCTGGCCCGAGCCGACCAACGGCTCGCGCGCCTGCCCGAGCGGGCCCGGGACCGGCTCACGTTGTTCCAGGCCTCAGCCACCTACCGCGACAGACGCTTCGCGGGTTTCGACGCGATTGTCCTGAGCGAGGTGGTGGAGCACCTCGACCCGGACCGTCTTGCCGCCCTTGAGGGCGTCGTCTTCGCGGCCGCGCGGCCGCGTCTGGTCCTCGTCACCACACCGAACCGCGATTTCAACCCGCTCTACGGCCTGGCCGACGGGGAACCAAGGAATCCCGACCACCGTTTCGAGTGGAATCGGGCTGAATTCACCGCCTGGGCACGTCGAGTCGCGGCCGGGCACGGCTATCACGTGACCTTTGACGGCATCGGGCAATTGGATCCCGAAAGAGGCGCCCCGACACAGTCGGCCGAATTCCGAAACGACGGTGAAAATGCCTGAACTAGAGATCCCACAAACGTGCCTGGTGTTGCTGGTCGGGGCGTCGGCGGCGGGCAAATCGACATTCGCGGCGCGGCATTTCGACCAATTTGAGGTGGTGTCTTCCGACTTTTGTCGCGGCCTTGTGTCCGGCGACCCGCTGGACCAATCCGCCACCGCCGACGCGTTCGAGGCGCTCGAAGGGATAGTCGGCATCCGGCTGCGTCGGGGCCTGCTGACGGTCGTGGACGCGACGAACGTGCAGGCCGCCGCGCGCAAATCGCTCATCGCGTTGGCGCGCGCGCACGACGTGCTGCCGGTCGGGATCGTGCTGGACCTGCCGGAGAGCGTCTGCCTGGCGCGCGACTCAGCGCGGGAGCGGTCGCTCGGCGGGCGGGTGATCGCCCGGCAGATCGGTGACCTGCGACGGGGCGTCAAGGGCCTCGGGCGGGAGGGGTTGCGGCAGGTGCACACGCTGCGCACCGAGGATGAGGTGGCGACCGCGCGGATCGTGCGTGTGCCGCTGCTGAACGACAGGAGGGGCGACGCGGGTCCGTTCGATGTGGTCGGCGACGTCCACGGTTGCCTCGACGAGCTGCTTGAGCTGCTGGAACGCTTGGGCTACGCGGTCACGCGGGACGAGGCGGAGCGGCCGGTCGACGCGGCGCATCCCGCGGGACGGCGGCTGGTCTTCCTGGGCGACCTGGTGGATCGCGGCCCCGACTCTGTCGGCGTGCTCCGGTTGGCGATGGGCATGACCGCGGCCGGGCACGCCATCGCCGTGACCGGCAACCATGAGGCGCGGCTGGTGCGAGCGCTCGGCCGGGGATCCAAGGTCGAGCCGACGCATGGGCTGGCGGGGACGCTCGCGGCGCTCGCCGAGGCTGGCCCCGAATTCACGGCGCGCGCCCGGCAATGGGCTTATGACTTGGTGGCGCATCTCGTCTTCGACGGCGGGCGGCTGGTGGTGGCGCACGCGGGATTGAAAGAGGCCTACCACGGCAGGGCTTCCGGCCGGGTGCGGGCATTCGCCCTTTACGGCGACACGACCGGTGAAAGCGACGAATATGGTCTGCCCGTCCGCCACCCTTGGGCCGAGGAATATCGGGGCCGCGCCAAGGTCATTTATGGGCACACGCCCGTGCTCGAGACCCGTTGGGTGAACAATACGTTGTGCCTCGACACAGGTTGCGCGTTCGGCGGGAAACTCAGCGCGCTGCGCTATCCCGAGAACGAGATTGTCCAGGTGGCGGCCCGGCGGGTTTACAGCGAGCCGATCCGGCCGCTCGGGTCGGGGTCGGGGGTGGCGCCGGCCTCGGGGTTGGCGCGCGCCGGCGATCAGGCGCCTGATGCCGACCCAGCCGCCGCGCACAGCCGTGACGCCGGCGCGGCGCCCGGTGGCTGGGCGTTGGCCGATGGCGCGGGCGGTTTGCTTGACGCGGGTGATGTGCTCGGGAAACGGGTGATCGAGACCCGGTGGATGGGGCGGGTCTCCGTCCAGGCTGAGCAGGCGGCGGCCGCTTTCGAGGTGATGAGCCGGTTCAGCGCCGCACCCGACCGGATCGCTTACCTCCCGCCCACAATGGCGCCCGTCGGCGCTTCGCGCCTCGACGGCTTCCTGGAACATCCCAGGGAAGCTTTCGCGTATTTCGCCGACTTCGGTGTTGTAGAGGTGATCTGCGAAGAGAAACACATGGGATCGCGGGCGGTGGCGTGGGTGCGCGCCCCTGGCGCGGTCGGACCAGAGTCGTTGCACACCCGGACTGGACGGCCGTTCTTCGACTCAGAACTCGAGGCCGAGGCGCTCAGCAGGATTCGCGCCGCGATCGGCGCCGCCGGGCTTTGGGATGAACTCGGCGCCGAATGGCTCTTATTGGACGCGGAGCTGATGCCATGGTCGCTGAAGGCCGAGGGTTTGCTGGAGGACCAGTATCGCCCGGTCGCGGCGGGCGCCCAGGCGATGTACGGGGCGGCGTTGGAGGCGTTGGCGGACGGAATCGAGCGGGGGCTCGACCTGACGGAACTCAGGGACCGCACGGCACGGCGGGCAGAGAACGCGGCGGCGTTCGGGCGGGTCCTGGAGCGCTACGCCTGGGAGACCACAGGGCTGGCGGGTGTGCGTCTCGCGCCGTTCCAAGTCCTCGCCGCGGGCCACGGCGGCGGCGGCGAGCCGCTGTATGCGCGGCCGCACGTTTGGCATCTCGCGATGGCAGATCGGTTGGCCGCCGCAGATCCAGAGTTCTTCCAGGTCACGCGGCGGATCTTGGTGCGGCCGGGCGATTCCGGGTCCCAGGCGGACGGGGTCGTCTGGTGGGAGAAACTGACCGCCGCGGGCGGCGAGGGGATGGTCGTCAAACCGGCGGCCGCGCCGGTGCGGCTCGCGAAAGGCCTGGTCCAGCCGGGATTGAAGGTGCGCGGGCGCGAATACCTGCGGATCACCTACGGCCCGGACTACCTGGACCAGCTGGACTCGCTGAGGAATCGGAGCCTGGGCCGCAAGCGGTCTCTGGCGCTGCGTGAATACGCGCTCGGGCTGGAGGCGGTCGACCGCCTGGCCGCAGGGGAGCCGCTGTGGCGCCGCCACGAGGCGGTCTGCGCGGTGCTCGCGCTTGAGTCGGAGCCGGTGGACCCTCGGCTTTGACGCGAGTCGCCGGGGTTCGCTGCGGGCTCACGGGGCCAGGCAGCCGCGGCCCGTCCTGGCGACGGCGGGGCGAGAAACAGCCCCGGACGTGCGCCATCTGTCAGCCGTCGCGAGCGCTAAGATGAGTCCCAAACCCCAGGAGATGGCCCACCACAGCGAGCCTGCACGGCTCCGGCGCCTGCACCCCGACTGACGGAGCCCTCATGACCGACCAGCCCGCCGCTAGCGCGGGCACGCGCTGCGACACGGTGCTGCGCGGTTTCATCAGCTGGCACCACAATGATCTAGAAGCCATGGGCTGGGGGAAAGCGCCAGTGGAGCTCCTAAAGGAACTCGTGGAGACCCACGTCCGCGAGGATTCGCAAATATCCGGCTACACCGGGGTCGATGTCTACCTGGACCTCAAGCAGAACCCCGGGCAGAAATGGACGGACCAGCAAGACAAGGCCGCGCGAGACGCCGACATCTTTTTCGCGGTGGTCAGCGCCAACTACCCTTACAGTTCCGAATGCCGCAGAGAGATCCTGACCTTTGTCGAAGCCCAGCGTCCAGGCGCCAAAGGATACCTGATACCGATCATCGCCGGACCGCCCCCGCGCCGCCCCGACTCCGCCCGCGACTACTTCCAGGAAGACAATCGGACCCGCCCCTTTTTAGCGGAGGCCATCAAAAAAGCGCTCGAACCGGCGCCCGGCGAGCCCGAAGAGAGTCGGGACGGCCCAGAAACCGGCTGGACCGGACTGCTGGACGAGCTGCGGAAGTTGGTGGATGCGGCCGATCCCGTGAAATGTGTCATAGACGAGTTCACTCCTTTGATCATGCCTCCCCCTGGAGCCGACTGGGACGTTTTTTGGGACGCTGTGAAGGGGAGGATTCTTGCCTGGCATGGTGAATGCGGCCTTGGGGCGGCACAGGCCACCTGGCACACCGAGATAGCAGAATCGTTGTCCGGGCTGGATTTGAGCCGGTTTCAGCCGTGGGAGACCAACAAAAGGCTCCAGGTGTTGTCGGTCGACTCAAATGGCGCGGTCCAAGTGACAAGCCCAGCAGACGCTCAGCACAAGGACGCCATACCCTTGGTCTCTTCGCCGTCGGCCAAGGTCTTGGCTGCGGTGAGCGGCCAAACCATCCGCATCTTCACCTGCGGCGACCAACCAGGTCAATGGAAGAGTGTCACCGTGCCCACGGCCACCACTCGCGCAGCCGAGGCGCGGCTGTTGGCCGTATCCGACGGGACCCCGCCCAGGGTGCTCTTCTCGCAAGACCATCACCTGTGCCTTGGCGCCGGGACCGATCCGGCCGCTGAGCCCTGCGTGGTCAAGAGACAGGTGCAAGTGCGCCCGCATACTCAGGCGGTCCTCACGGACGTGGGCGACGCGCTGATCCACGAAGGCCACATCTACGTGGCTGAGACCCCAAGCGGCTGGGACAGGCCCTCCGCCCCAGTAAGCGCCGCCGTCGCGTCTGACGTCATCTGCACGTCCGGCGGAGTCCTTCAGGCCGTGGTCACCGCGACTGACGACAAATGCCGATCACCGGTGGTGATCGCCTTCCGGATCACCGAGCAAGAAGCGAGAGAGCTCAGCAGGAAGACGTTGGCGTTCACGCCTTCTGACACAAGCAGCCCGAATCAGGGCGTCTCCGCCCGTTGGCTCCGCGGATGCGACAACCGCACGCTCATCGTCCGCTGCGAGCGCCCGCAGCAGGTTGTGGCTCTCGAATGGGATGAGGAGAACAACCGATGGCGGTGACCGCAAGGAACGCGCTGCTGCGTGAAGTGTCCGACGCCTTGGGAGACAGGACCCTGATATGGGCTGGGCTGCGGGGATCTGACGCCGAGTCGTTGGTGGACCTGCCCCAGTACGGCGCCAACTTCTCCATGATCGACGCCCACCGCAGCCGCCCGCTGGCAGCCAGCGTGGCCTATGAAGAACTCGCCCAGCGCCGCGAGGACATGGACGGGTGGGACATAGCCGAACACCCGGAGGCGCCCGCCACCCTCGCGTTCCGGCGACGTTTGCTGGCGGCCACCGTCACGCCCTGCGCCTTGGCCACCTACCGCGCGTCGCGTTTCCTGTCCTCCATCTGGTTCGCGCGCCAGGACCGCTGCCTGAATCTCAGCCTTTTCGGCGACGCGCAACGGGCCTTCGAACACAAGCCGTGGGTTGAGTGGTCTATCGCCCAGGCGGGAGTGCCTGGCTTGGATTGGCGCTACATCGCGGACGAAGAGCAGCTGACCGCGCGCGACTACCTCGCAGACGGGCCGGTCATGCTTCGGCGCAGCACTTCGTCTGGGGGATCCGGCTTCACTCTGGCAACCGACGCCCAACAACTGCTTGAGTCCTGGCCGCGGCAGGAAGAAGGCTACGTCGGGCTTTCCCGCTACCTCCCCGACGCGACGCCGTTGAACGTCGGGGGCGTGGTTTGGCGAGACGCCGTGACAGTCCATCACGCTTCAGTTCAGCTGGTCGGGCTGGCACAATGCACCACACGAGCCTTCGGTCACTGCGGCAACGACTTCGCCGCCGCCAAGCAGATCCCGGCCCAGGTTCTCGACCAGGTTGAAGCTGACACTGCGAAGGTGGGGCGTTGGCTGGCCGGACATGGCTATCTCGGGGCATTCGGAGTTGACTACCTGGTCAGCGACGGGATAGCGCGCTTCACCGAAGTCAATCCGCGCTTCCAGGGCTCGACCAGCGCCTCGTGCCGCCTGTCTGTGGAGACCGGGCTGCCTTGCCTGCTGCTGGAACACGTCGCCGCATTCCTCGGCCTGCGGCCGAGCCGCCGCCCGCCGCTGCGTCGCCAAGTGACCGAAGCGCCGGATCTGGCCCAGGTGGTGGTCCACTGGACCGGCGCGGAGCCCAAGGCTCTCGACGACGCCGCGTTGGCGCGGGCGATCCGCCGCGTCGACCCGCTCGCCTTGGCCGATGTGCGACCTCCCACGTCAGTGGAGGTCGCCCCGGGAGCCACTGTGGCCCGGTTCGGAACCCGCCGGGCGCTGACGGCTACCGGTCGAGACTTGCCGGACGACTGGCGATCCGCTATCACCAAATGGAACACCCAGATGAAGGATGTGCGCGATGCCGCCAAGTCAGTCCGCTAGACGTCCTCACCACGACAAGACCACAGCCCCGCCCGACAGCCACCCCGGTGATTGGGCCGGGCTGCTGAACGGCCGGGAACTCTGCCAGGTTGTCGCTGGGGCAGCGCCCCTTTCGCGCGCTCAGAGGTGGGTGTGGCCAACCGTGGTGGTGGGCAGCGAATGTCTACGGGTCGCGGAGTCAGGGGAAGAGCTCGAAGGTCGCTTGAGCGCCTTGCATCACTTGTTACAAGACCAGCTCAAGAATCCCAACGCATTGGCGCACCCGGAAATAACCGCTGACTTCTTCCGGCGGCTGGTGAAGGACCGCGTCAACATCGAGATCCAGCAGCACGAACTCGGGACTGACCTGCCAAAAACGGTCGAGTTTGATCACTGGGTGCTCGCCTTGGCCAGCGCCGCGGCAGGCGTCAACACCGCTTACTTCAGCGATCGGGCCGACGCCCGGGGTGGGGTGGCGCGCTCATCTGCCGCCACGGTGGGCATCTGCTCGTCTAGCGCTGCCTGGCGGAACGCCGCCCGGGACCTCAAAGCCCTGGAGAACGCCCCCCTGCCCCAAAGCCCAAGTCACGAGGCGCGAATGGCTAAAGGCTTGGCTTCCCGCATCCAAGCCGCCATCCTAGACGGCAGCGTGAACTTGGGGGATATCCAATCGCTGACGGAACTGGCATGGTCCGAGTTCATAAGCAAACTGTCCGTCTGGCGCGGATATCCGGACTGGGCAGAACTCATCGCCCGCCTCGAGCTGCTCGCCGCCAACTCCGCGAGAGAGGGCCGGCAGTTCCAGGCTCATCTCGAAAATTCACCGGACATACGTATGGTCAAGGGCACGCTGAAGGACGAGACCGAGCGTTCGGCCAAGAACTGGCAACAGGTCATCAATGGCTGGCCCGAGGGCTCGAACACTGAATCCGGGAAGAAAGGACCGGCGCAGACCGAACTTTACCAGAATTTGGCCCGTTTGCTCCTCAGGCAGGCCGAATTGCGCTCCCGGCTAGTCGAACAAGAGAAAAACGCCAGGCAAGGACGCCTGACGGCCTTTCAACAGCGCATCGACCCCGCCGCCGCCTCGCCCCTTCCCGTTCGCAACGCTCCTGGCGTGCCTGCGGCGCCCAAATTCCCGCCACCTCCTGACAGCACGTCTTCGTTGAAGGGATATCCGCCGCCAGCGGTCATATACGTCACAACCTTCGATTTGGAGCTGGAGTTCGCGCTGGTCAGTGAGGGGGTCGACAAGTTTGTCATGGTCATGCCCGTCCACATCATCGATCGGATCGACGGGCCTGATGCTGAACACGCGACTACTCTGTGGGTGGGCCGTGTGGTGGCCTGCGGAGACGGCCCGGACGCGCCAAGTGAGGAACGCGTCGAGCGCTTTAGGAGACTCTGCGACGCGAGTTCGGATCAAGACTACTTCTTGTTGTCGACGGTTGAGCAGGTCGGGAGCGGACTTTTGGATGACGGGCAAAGCCGCGCCAGGGCCGACAAACAGATTGCGCTCCTGAGGCAAGCGCTCGGCATCAGCGATAAGGAGGATGCGACGCCACGGGAGTGCGTCGACGAACTTTACTCGCTGCCAATGATTGTCCACCTCATGGGCGCGCCTCTGGTCGCGCCACCGAAACTCGAGGTGGGCCCCCTGCCCAACGCGGGGCCCCCGTTGACGGACTTTGGCATGGCAGCCGTCGCCGTGGCGGGCTTGGCGGACGCATGGAGGAGCCGCGTGGAGCAGGTCAAGATAGACGCGAGAGCGGGGCATGGGGCGCCCCATTCGCTTGTCCGGGCCGCCAGCATGACCCTGTTGGAAGAGGCCAACGCGATCCGGACGTCGCTCCCGGAGGTCATCCCAGCGGACAGCAGCAGCCGCCGGCCTCCCCGGAACCTGCCCGGCGCCTTGTGGCACGGTTTGTCGGAGCATTGCTGGCGCTACTGGGCGTTACTCGGCGTCGAGTTGAACGATCCCGTCATCCGCTACCGCGTGCTCGCCCAGTTCCTGAGCGATGGATTGACTCGACCGCAAGTCGAGGGCTCCGGCTGGCCCAGCCGCACCGGACTCGCCGTCAACCAGGGCCCTTTGTCCGCCAGAGCCTCTGAGGCTCTGCGCTGGTGCGGTTTCTCGGTGCTGGACGGCCCCGGCGGGTCGGGTCAATCCCGTCTCCTCGTGACGCCGGATCACCTCGGACACGTCCTGTCGCACCTCGAGGCCACGCTCAATCCCCCTTCCGACCCCGCCCGTCGGCCCTACGTGATTGACCCCGACAGTTGCAACTTACCTACCACCGCCCCCGGGAGCACCAATGGCTGAGAGTAAACCAGAGGACACGGCCCTGCACCGGTGGCGCCAATCTTTCAGCCAATCCCAACGCCAGTGTCCCTGGCCCGGGCCGCGGCCGGTGGAACGCAGCACCGCGGCAGGCTTCGCAGACCGGCAAGCCGACGTCGACGCCTTCTTGCACCACATCAGGCAGAACCAGTTGTTGGTCTTCCACGGCGAGTCTGGCGCCGGCAAGACCTCGCTGATCAACGTGAAGATAATCGAGGAGTTATGGGGCGAGGATTACGCGCCCATGCTGTGCCGCGACTGGTCCGGAGCGACCACACCGGGCGAACGCCCTGACGACAAACTCATTCCGCGCGTCGACAACTTCCTGAGGCACAAGCTCCGAGAGTCAGGTTGGCTTCACCAAGACTTGGCCACGAAAATCAAGGCGAAAACCCCCCTGGCGCACGCCATCGAGGACGCTTACGGATTCAAAGGCGTCCTGATCCTTGACCAGTTCGAAGAGGTCCTGCGCTCGGATCCCCGTTTCGCCCGCGCGGCGCTTGGCTGGGTGATCGCCGCCAACGCCAGGTATAACTTCAAAGTGGTCCTGTCCATGCGATCGGAACAGCTCTATATGGTGAGCGAACGCCTCCGCGACGCGCATCCCTTCACCACCTATTTCCTTAAACTCCAACGCCTCGAGGGCGAGGAACAAGCCAAGCACATCATCGACGCGCCCGGGCGCGGCTCAGACCAAACGACTTCCCTGATCACAACAGAGGCTGCCAAGTTGCTCGCCAAATGGTGGGACAAGCCCTCGTCTGATCCCGCAGGCCGCCATGGGGTGTTGGGGCTCCAAGCCGCGCTCTACGTCCTTCATTTCAAGTACAAGGAACTGGACTCCCCGGTCACCAAGGAAAACCTAAAAAGCCTGGCAAAGGATGCGGGCTCGGCCTTTGACGTCTTCTCCTACTGCCTCGGCGAGCTGATGAACATCCAACTCAGCTTCGCCAGTCGAGCCGCGCTGGGCCGGCGCCAAGACGGCGTCTCCGCCGAAGACTCCGGCGCCGCTGGCGCGCGCCTGCCCCAGTCGCTCACGCTGGCCACCACCAGGGCTGTCGTCAACCTGGTGCCGAGCCTCTCGAGCGGCGACTACAAGATCGAGCGAAGCCTCACAGACTTGTTCGAGTTGGCCTTCGCCCGCTCGCTCCTGAGCCTCGGGGTGGAAAAGGAGGAGCGCAGGAAAATAGCCGAGGCGATCGCGATGGCGCGGGCCAAACCCTTCGACTATCTTAGCGCGACAACGACGGAGCTCGCCAAGACTCTGGAGTTGGGCGAACAAGAGAACGTCGCCTTAGAGCCGGAACCGGACCGTTGGACGGCCACCATTTGCCCGGTCCCGTGGAGCGCTGACGACAAAGAAGAGCGCGAGCGATCCAACAGCGCCGGCCCGGTCTTCAGTTTCCTGCGCGGACGCGTCTTGACGGAGATGATCCGGAGCTTCTTGTTCGCCGTCGAATGGCTGGAGGCCGCCACTTTGATTCGCGTCAGCGGACTTTCGGCCGCGCTGGTTCACGACGGATTTGGGCGTCCCTTGACCCGCTGGTCGGGGGACCACGAGCTCCACAGCCGTCGGGAGGCGGCGCTTTCCCGCACAGCCCTTGATGGAGAGTTCATCTTCTGGGGTGATTCGAGCGACGAAGACCCGCGGATAATCTGCGACGCGCGCTGGGTCAACTCGGTTGTCAAAGGCACAACCTTCAAGCACGTCGTCTTCTTGAATTGCGACCTGCACGCCACGGCGTTCATCGGCTGCACTTTTGAGGGAGTGGTGTTCGTGAACTGTCGATTGGACGGCGCGATGCTGAAGGCGTGCGCCATTCGTGGCGGCACGGCCAGCTGGCGCGAACACCACGGCGCGCCAACCGAGAGGGTTGACTTTCCCAGTTTCCACTTGAGCGCAGCGGCCGACGAGGGCGCCGCCGATCCGTTCGCGAGCTCCGTCGCAGAGAGCATCGCTGAACTCGCCTGGTACCGCGACTACCGCAGCGCGGACGGGCGGACCGCCTTCGGGCTCCTCTACTCGCCGCAGTCCGGGGTCGCGGCCGTGCCGCTGGCCAAACTGCCTGAGGACCGTGAGTCGCGGCGGATCGTCCCCGCAGACGGCGGGCTGGTGGTTTGCGGCGGACGGCTCAGCGCCCTGATGGTCGCGCAATGCGCGTTTCCCCGATTGGAAGAGGGCGACTTCGCGCTGTGCCTGTTAGACGTTGCTGGTAGCTCGCTTGACTTCAACGAGCAGCGCGGCGGCAGCGTTCTCATCAAAGGCGCCTCGATTCGGGGCCTTGGATACTCCCGTCCGCTGTCGGACATCCTGGCCACCGGGGACGCCGGGGACGCCGGGGCGCAGGCCGCCGCCGCGACAAGCCAAAACGAGCCCACGGACGAGATCCGGCTCCGCGTCGAGGACTCCGCGCTGTTCGACCTCTTCCTGGGCCCGCGACTGACCGGCAAAGTGGAGATCGACGGGTGCGCCCTGTTGGGCGCCACACAAGCAAGTGCGGAGCTGACTGTGACGGTCACCAACTCCCGGGTCGGGCAACACAACTTCCCCCTGAGTGCCGACGAGGACAATCCCGCCAGCGTTCAGCCATTCCAGCCTGAGCCTGGGAGCGATTGGTTCCTCGACGCCTCGACGCAGGCCGTTGTGTACCGCTCCGAGCCCGGTCGCTACGAGTTCGAGCGCGAGCGCCAGCGCGAGCGCCAGCGCCAGCGCCACCGCGAGCGCGAGACGCGCGCCAAGGAACAACCGAGAAAGCGATGATCGGGACCGACCCCCGCAACCCGTTCCTGAGCCGGGTGGCGGCCAGGCTGCGGCGAAGCCGCCCCCCTAATCCCCACAGGCCAACATCCTTGATCGTGGAGCGGTTGCCGTCCGGTCCGCTCACGCGGGTGTGGTTCAACACCGCGGGCTGCCCAGAAGACAAACGCGGCGCCTGCACCATGTGCAATTACGGCGCCGGCGGTCCCACCACCGGCGATGAGATGGTCGCCCAAGTCGAGGCCGCCATCTCAGGTATAGCCCAACCAGAGGGGACCCTGCTGGTCTCGCCGTCAGGGAGCTTGTTCGACGCCCGCGAAGTCCCCACCGCCGCGGCCCTCGCGATCCTCCGCCTGGCGGCGGCCTCCGGCTTTGGGGCGATCTTGACCGAGACCCGTCCCGAGACCCTGACGGCGTCGCTCGTGGACCAGGCGCTCGAGGCCGTCGCGGGCCGGGCATTCGGAGTCGAGCTAGGCCTCGAGTCTTCCGATCAGGCGGTGCTCAACCTCTGCGTCAACAAGATCATGCGCTTGGCCGACTGGCGGACCGCGCTCGCGTTGCTTTCCAGCCGGGGAGTTCCCGTCACAGCCAATGTGTCTCTCGGGACCGCTTTTCTCTCCCCGGCTGAAGCGATCGACGACGCTGTCGCCACGGTCTTATGGGCGCTGCGGCACGGCAGCCGCGACTGTGCCGTGTTTCCGCTGATAGTTCGGGACTGGACGGTGCTCGCGCACCTCTGGCGCCGCGGCCGCCACGAGCCGCCATCTTTGTGGTCTCTGGTTGAGACGCTGATCCGGGTCGGACCCGACATCGCTCGGCGCGTCTCGATTTCCTGGTACAAGGATTACGACCAAGAACGCGGCGGCGCCTCCGCCGACATGACAGCGCTCGCGGTCCCGACCACATGTCCCGACTGCCACGCCGAGGTGGTCAGGCGTCTCGACAGTTACCGCGCCACGGGCGATTTTGAAGTCGTCGCGGGCCTTGACGCGTTCACCTGCCCCTGCCATGACTCTTGGCGAGCCAGTTTGGACGGCGCCCAGGCGCCTTGGACACACAGGCTCCCGTCAGCATACGAAGCGCTGGGCCGAGAGGTCCTCGGCGAGACCTGGTGGGCCGCGCACGGATCAGGCGTCCTGGATTGGTTGGGGGTGGCGCTCGGCGAATCTGGAGCGCAGGCCAGGGGTCAACCGCCAGTCGGGCCGCCGAGCAACGCGAGCTCCAGGACCGCCATCCGGGTGAACAGCCCCAGATCGGAGTGGTGAAAGGCCCTGACCCGAGGATCCGCGCGAGCTTCGGGGGAGATCTCGTCGATCACAGGCAGCGGCGAGGTCACCACCAACTCCCGCGGCAGCGCCGCCAAACGGTCGGCGGTCAGGGTCAAAGCGCCACGATCCTCAAGACTGACCGCCCCATGCGGCACACCCGCCATATAGAGGACCGCCGTCTCGCGGGGCAGGTCGCTCCACGACGCTCGCCGCACGATGCCGTCTGCGCCCGCCGGCCGTCGCCACCCGCGTTCCAGCTCGGGCAGGGTGAGCAGCACAATCAACTCGACGCCGAAACGCGGCAGCAACCGCAGCAAGCTGGTGACGGCGCGCATCCGCGGGTCGCCGCAAATCGCCACTGTCCGCCCCGCCAAGTCCCCCAGATCGTGCGACAGCGCGAACAGATCCAACAGAGCTTGTGTCGGGTGCTCGCCATCGGGCCCACGGTCGCCGCCGTTGACGAGCGGCGCCGGACGCTCCGAAGGCAGGTTGGGGCCGGCGAGCGGCTCGCCGAGGCGGGCGACCACCACGTCGCAGTAGCCCATAACGGTCCGCAGCGTGTCATGGATGCTTTCCGGCCGTGAGATCTCGCTCTCGCGCCGCCTGACCACATCGATGTGGCGCCCTCCGATCCGGCCGGCGGCGGCCGCGAAGCCGAGACGCGTGCGCAGCGAAGCCTCCAGGAAACACAGCCCCACCAACGGCTGGGAGACCAATGGTGGGGCCAGGCCGGTTCGGTGCAGTTCAGCCCGCGCCATCACCCATTCGACGTCGGCGTCGGAGAAATCATCAATCGACCGCCAGACTCTGCCGCTGATCACCTGACAAGCACCGGCCCCGGATACAGATAACGCACCGCACCAGCGCTGTCTTGGGCGAAACTCAGGGTGTTGTGCGTGCAGGGCGGGCACGCGGGTCCCAAGCTGACCCCGTGGCGCCGCGCGATCTCCATGGCACGGGAATACACCTCGGCCAGTTCAGCGAATGTGGGCGGCGGAACGTCTCGTAACGGTGTGGCCGGATCGGGCCGGAATGGCGAGAGCACAGGCGTCGCGCCTCTTCGCGCCAGTTCTTCGACGCCCGCGAGAGTGTCCTCCACCGGCTCCAAACCGACCATCAGCATGGATCTGACGCGCCCTGGGCCGAGCCGCGCGACTGCGCGGTCGATGAAGCCCAGGTACAGCCCAAGGCCCTGGTTGAATTTGTGCCGGGCCACTTGTTTGGCCCGCTCACGCGAATAGACCTCGAGATTGATGGAGAGTTCGTGGACCCCGCCTGCCTCGAGTTCGCCGAGGTCGAACACGCCCCGCAGCGGCACCATCATGATGTCGACGTCCACTCCGGGCAAATGCGCGAGCACTCGCCGGAACAACTCGCGGTGGAAACCCACATCCTTGGGTTTGGGCGTCCCCCCGGAAATCAGGACGTGACGCGCCGGTTGGGCTTGATCCGCGAGGGCGATGTCGAGCGCTTCAAGACAACCTTCGATCGGTTTCAAAGCATAAGTGCCGATCGGGTCGTCGTATGGGATGTTGCAGAATTCACAGACCATGGCGCAGCTCCGCAACGGGGACAAGCGGACCCGATCGGCGTGCGTGAAAACAAAATTGTTCAGTGGCCCGTGTCCACCTGCGCCGCCGTGATAGGCCGCCTGTGGGCAGTAAGCCGCCCGGGATCCCGAACCGCCCGCGTCAACCACAAAGCCACCAGAGTCGGCGTCAAGTTTGATCACAGCGTCGGATCGGACGAAGTTTGGGTTGTTACGCCGCACCGGGGCGTTGACCCACACGTCATCCTCTAGTCTCAGGATCAACCCACTGGTCGAAGCGTAATCGGCCGCTGACCACCCAAGTTCCCGGACGGCATCGTCCAATCGCTTGGCCGCGCGCGCGGTGACGGACATGCCTTCTGCGAGCAACCGCAACTTGAGTTCTTGCGTCGGCGCGAGGTCAGACACGATCGACGTCCGAGTCGCCATGCCAGACCGCGCGCTCGATTTCGGGGAGCAACGCCGCGTTCATGGGCGGCGTCGCGTCGACCCGGCTGTAGCCCAGGGCGAGCGCACCGAACAGGGCGCCTTTCAAGCCGAGCCGGGGGACGATCGCGTCCGATGCGACAGCGGCGTCCGCCAAGAAGACGCCCGCCAAGCCGAAGGACGTCGCCGCCAGCCACATGTTCTGCACGGCGGCGCCAACGGCGAAAGCGTCCAAACGGATCGCGAACTGATCCGCGCCTGGCGCCCGCGCGCCAGACGCCGCAGACGAAAAGGGCTCCAACGACTCCACGACGATGACCAGCGGAACGGCGGCGATCACCGCGGCCGACGCCGCAACCGTGGAGACGTGCCCGGGGTGGGGCTGACCACTGAGCGGGTCCACGGGGACGAATTCCTCACGCCCGGGCGCCGCCATCATCTGCTCAGAGATCCAGGCGATGAGCCCCGGATCCCGCACCACGTGGAGGCGCCACGGTTGAGCGTTCTTCGCTGACGGCGCAGCGAGGCCCGCCTGGACGATCTGCCTGACCACCGAGTTGGGCGGCGTTCGCTCGGTGAAGTCCGCGCGCACGGAGCGGCGGCGCATGATCGTGGCGACGGTGCCGTTCTGTTGGCCGGGCGCTGGAGCCGCGGCGCCTTCGGAGCCCGGCGGCGGTCCCCCGGCGTGGCCCGTCAAAGCACCTCGTACGGACGGATGGCCTTGGAGCCCAACTCCATGACCTGGACATTGGCTGAGGCGCGCTCGGCTAGGTCGCGGTAGCCCAACTCCTGGGACTCGCGACCCAACGCTTTGGTCTGAGCGATAGCCTCTTCCGGTTCGGCGCCGGACAGGTACAGTGTCGAAGCCAGGCTCAAGCCCACCTTGACCCTGGTCCGGGCAGAGTTCGCGTCAACCGCGAGGGCCGCCTCAAATGATGCACGGGCGCCGGCCCAGTCGCCGGCCGCTAGGCGGAAAACACCTTGCTTCTCGCGGAGCTGACGCACCATCGACGTCCAAGACGGCGAGCGGCCCGCCAATGTGATTCCGCTCGGCCCCACCGCCTCTAGCACCGCTATTTCGCCGACGATCGCCTCGCTCGTGGGCGAGGCCACCATAAGGTCGAACGACTCGGCGTCAGACGTGTCCGCGGCGAAGCGTGACAAGGCCAAGCCGACAAGGAAGAACCCGATCGACTCGGTCCAGCCGATGGCTGCGGCCCGCGCCAGCCAGCGGGTCCGCCAGGTGGCCAAACCCTCCCAGTCGTGCAGTTGGGCCGCGGCCAATGCGGCCAGGCGACAGGTCTCCGTGTCCTCCGGAGACGGCGGCCGGGCCTGGATCTCGTCGAAGTGCTCGCTCGCGAGGTTGAGAGCGCGCGCCGCCGCGGGGTCGTCAGGGCGATACCGCATAGCGTCGATTGCCGCTTGGACTGCGCTGAGGAGCGCCACTGCGCCAGGGAATGTGGCCATTGCTCGAACCTATACCCGGAGCCGACCGTGGGGCGAGCGGGCGGCGGTGGTCGCCGCGTTGTTCGGCTCAGTGGAGCGCCTTGGCACTCAGACGATCACCTGGGATCTCGCCATCACCCCTGACGGCAGGGTCTTGTACTCGACAGACCACACTCTTGTCTTGCTGACGCCGCGATGAGCCAGCCACTCGGCGCCGCGGGATCTGTTGCGCGCCACGCGGGCTTGGGCAAGACTTATGGACTGTGCGCCAGCGGGGGCTGCGCACGAATCCAAACACCCAGGAGGACCGATGACGGCCGCTGAAGCGCCCGGCGAGCTTGACAAGCCCACCTTGATTATCAGCCCTCACACGGGTAAGAACCCAGTTGACAGCTTTAGTGGAGTGCCTCGCATTCTTGTGTGCCCGGACAGCGACACGTACAACCGAGAGCTTTCGAGTTCGCAGGCGAACTCGTCCGTGCTGTTAGTCGATCCCGGTGAGGATGCCGGCGGCGTGATCGGAGACCTGTTCGGCGCCGTGCTGTACTTGAAGCAAACCAAGGCGAAGCCGCCCAAAGGATCGTGGTTGGATAAGGAGCGGTGTGAGCGGCCCGTGTGCTGGCTCCCGCAGGGGGCGGATCGCGCCAGCCACGGTTTCGAGTTGGCCGAGGCCTGCCGGTTCTCGGGCATACCGCTGATCGTCACCCAAGGCGACAAGCCGACCCGCAGGTTCCCGGAGCGCCCGCATTCATCGACCATTCGGTGGGCCTTCAGGGCTAGTTTGGACAAGCCGGGCGCCGAGGACATCCGGGCGCGCGGGTTCACCACCCTGATCAAGCAAGGGAAGACGCCCCAGAGTTGCCAGACGAACCTCTTGCTGCGCCTGCTGGGCGACAACGACTTCCTGCTGCGCCCAGATCACGAGTCGGCTTGCGCCGATCTGCTCGAGCGGAAGGGTTATCCGCTTGCGGCAGCTGAACTGCGCCGCTTGATCGCGTGGTGGCTGCAACAGCGCATTTGGCACTACAAGAACTATGTGCCCGAGATGGTGCTCCACGACGACGTCCACTCCGCCGCGGTCGACCGCAACGTCGCCAGCTTCTGCGAACCGTTCCTGGCCCCAGCGGCCGCACCCGAATCGGCGCCGCTGTCAGCGGAGGACGTGTTCGCGCTCGCCGTCACGGCTTGGCTCCACGACATAGGCCACGCCTCGATGACGTACGGCCCGGCCGGTGAGCCTCGCCGCGCCTCCAACGCCTTCGACGTCCGCGAATTCCACGGGATCTTTTCAGCCGACCGCCTGCTGAGCCCTAAAATCGACGATCGGTCGCTCCACGGTTTGGATGACATAGCTAAGACTCTCCATTACCCCCAACTTCTTGGCAAGGTGGCGGCGCTCAGTGCCCACCATCAGGGCTGGACTTCTTGCGACGCGCAAGGCGTCCAGAACAAGCCTGACCTTTTCGACGACACGCTGCTGCGACCCGATTACAGCGACCGCGCCGACACATTCCTGGAGAATGGACCTTTCATCTCGTCCTTCGACACCGACGCGATCCAAATGGCACACCTTGCGGACGCCACCGACGAGGACAAACAGGCCCACATCGAAGCCTTACACAGACTGCTAGCCATCATCCGACTCGCGGACGCGATGGACGTCGGCTTGCATCGAGCCCCTAATACCACCACCCAGGACGCTATACGGACCGATCTGTTCGACGAGTTCCTGAACCAACTTTCCGCGGTGAGCCTAGACGAAACTACCGTCAAAGGATTGAAAGCCGTTATCGACGAAGTCAAAATGGCGTTCCATGCGACCGGCGGAGAACAGAAGGTCACGCCCCAGTCGCTTGTCGAGCACATCAACCCTCGAATCAAAGCGATGCGGGAAAGGGCGCCTCGTGAACACCAATCCGAAATTAAGAAGGTCGGGAAGTATGCTCCATACCTATTGAAGCAGGTTTACTATTACGCCGAGCAGGAGCGAATCGCGATGCTGTCGCCAGTCCCCGTGGAGCCGAGTGCGGACAGCAAAGGGGGGCCGACCTATGCCTTGTGCATATACGTCGTGCCGAACACGGCCAAGAACTCCAACGAGCCAGACGAAGTGGAAGAACTGGCGCAGAGTTTAGCTCTCCGTGAATGGGGCGTAGAACACGTGCGCCAAGGAAAAGCCGAGGCGGCCGACTCAAAAAAGGGCGCAATATTGACTTACCTCACGGAGGGTCTGGGATTCCGCCTCGACGCGGAGTCCTTGCCAGTGGAGTTGATTGACCCGTCCGTGATGTGTTGGGTCCGCCTAGAGTCTAAGCAGCCGCCATCCAGGAAGGCTTCCAAACCCACTCCTATCAGCGCCATCCCGAACGGATTCGGCGAATGGACGGTGTTCGACGGGTCGGAGTATTCGCCTCACATTGAGGTGGCGGGGGCCAGCATTGCCACGGACCTGGCGCGATCGGCCCTGGCGGCGCTGAGCGAAGACGGCAAGCTCCACACCCGCCCGGTTCACGGCGGTCCGAGCACCGCCGAAGAGCTCCCCGGGCTCACTTCGCCGGCCCAGTGCCTGGGTTACTGTCAGCAGGACGAGACGCACTTCGCGCTCGTTCACGAGAAGAACAGCACTGGGCTGACGTTGTATGCGCGCAATTCGAGCGGCGGAGCCTGGGAGCGCGCGCCTGACGCCCTGTTCAAGAGGAACGGTCCTAGCGCTTTGCGGGCTTTCCCGGTCCCTGGTCCTTCCGATGCTGATCGAGACCGCTGGGTCTGCTTGACGAAGGACGGCAGGCTGAAGCACTTCAGTCCAACACTCAAAGGCGCGGACTTCGCTCCTGGCGGGGAGGGCTGGGAAGCGCCGTATATCGACTTCGACGTGGTTGAACACCAGGGTTCGGTCTGGTGGGCAGCAATCACGAAGAAAGGCCGGATAGTCGTTCTTAGCACCCAGATGAACGAGGCCCCGCCTGCGACTCAACGGGAGCAGCCAGGCAAGCCGAAGATCGAGAAGGGCGTCAAGGCGGAGGCGCTGTGGTGGGCGCCGACGCCGGTCGGCGGCCTCACACTGGTGGTTCAATTCGCTGACGGCACGCGCGCGTTCGCCCTCGCGAATGACGGAACATGGAGGGACAACTGATGGGTCGCGCCGCCATTCTGATCGGGATTGACCAGTATTCGTTCCTGAGCGAGGACCAGCCCGGGCCTGCCGAAGCGGCGGAGAAGCTCGCAGAGGCTCTAAGGCGCGCCGACCCTGGGGGCTGGGGACCGACGGTGAAAACCGTGCCGGCCGAGTGCGGCCCGGTGAGCGCTGAGGAGCTCAACGAATCCGTCGCCGATGGGCTGTCGGGTTTGGAAGACAGTGATGAGCTGCTGTTCTATTTCGCCGGGTTCGCCTTCAACAGGGGACACGACCTGCTCCTGGCGGCTTCAGATCACCGCCCCTATCAGCTATCCGGCAGCGAGTTGCGGCTCTCGTGGCTGCTCGACCAGGTGCGCGCGCGGAATTTGAAGAATGCGACCATCATCCTGGACTGCTTCGGCGGAGCGGCAGTCCAGGCGATGAACATCCCACGCGGCACGGTGGTGTTGGCCAACACCCAGGCCGGTTACGGTTGGCCGAGGCAAGCCCTTTCCAACGCCTTGGCGGCGGGGCTCGACGGGCCCCGGGGAACGAAGAAGGGCCAGGCCCGCGCGTGGGACCAGTCCGGGCAGGTCACCACCCTGTCCTGGTTCATGAGCGCCATCAGCGCGCTGGCGACCGACGACAACTGGGAGCCGATCGTCCAAGGTTCGCTCAGCGGGGCGGCGACCGTTGGCTGGGTCGAGATCCTCCAACGCGCCGAGATGCTCCGGTTGCCCAAGTTGTTCCCCCAGCGCGAGGATGGGAGCCACACCGCCACCCTGTCTCCTGAAATGGAATGGCCACACGGGATCGGCGTCGACCAAATACGGAAGACGCTGAAGTGGGGCGACGACCCGAAGGTGGAAGCCGCCATCGCCGCGGTCGAAGCCAAAGGCAAGGAGTTCGGGTTCCACAGCCGCCCGCTCGGTTATAGCGCAGAAGACCGCCACGCGCCCGAATTCGAGCCCGAACAGGATATGGAACTCATCAAGAAGCTCCGCGACGCTGGACTGCTCGAATCGATCGAACCGTATAGCGACCTGTTCTGGTCGTGTCTGTCTCACGGCACGGCGAAGCTCAACGACAGCGGCGTCGCGTTGTGGAAAATAGCTGAGGCTGAGGCGAAGCACGAGCAGGCGGCTCCCGCCGATCAGGCCGTCGGCGACGCCTCAGCGTGAAGGGTGACTTCGAGCCCTTCGTCGATCGCCGCTCGCACGCCGGCGCCGCTCGCCTCCGGCGGGATCTCCCGCAGAGCCTCAGCTAGCTTTCCGCCCAACTCACGCTCGATGAAGTACTCGACGTCGCGACCACCCGACTGAAGCGGGGCACGATTCGCGAGGTCGGCGACGGCATCGGGCGCTATCCGATCCAGGAGCAGGCCGTAGGACTCGACAATCCGCTGCACGGTCAAAACGATCAACTGGGCTGTGACCGCCGGCGAGAGCGGTTTGAAGACGAGAACGCGGCCCAAGCGGCCGACGATCTCCGGCGGGTATCCGTGGTCGCGCAGGAACCGGCGGAGCCGCTGATCCGAAGCGTCGGCCAGGGGCTGGACCGCGGCGGCGTCCTTATTGGATGTGAACAAGAGGATCGCCTGCCGCGCGTCGATTTCGCGCGCTTGTCCACCGATGCGACCCGCGTCCATCAAGTTCATGATGGAACGCCATAGCTGCGGATGGGCCTTGTCCATCTCGTCGAGCAGGATCACCGTCTTGGGATTGTTGCGCAAAGCCGACGCGAGATCGTGACCGTCGTCGTAACCGATATATCCCGGAGGCGCGCCGAACAGGCGCGAGACGCTGTGCCGCTCGCTGAATTCACTCATGTCGAGGCGCTCGTATGACCACTGGGCGCCGCTGGTCTCAGTGAGGTGTTCGGCGAGTTGCTCCGCCGCGAGTGTCTTGCCCGTCCCGGTCGCCCCGATCAAGAGCGCAGAAGCGGGACGGCGTGGATATGGCTTCGCCAAATGGTGCGCCGCCAACTCGACGAGGCCGTTGATCGCGGCGTCCTGCCCCAGCACCTGGGCCGAGAGAACCTGCCCGAGTTCAGCGGGGGTCGGCGCCGGCTTCGATTGGATCTCGACCTGCTCCAGTTCGGTCACCTGCTCGACAGGCAAGCGCCGGACCGGTGGGCGCTTCGGGGCAGACCGCCCGGGGCGCGCCTGCCGCCCGGCCGACGCGCGCGGTTCCCCTCGCGCCTGGCTGGGCGCGCCGAGTTTCTGGCGCAGCCACGCGACGCAATCCCCGAAGGTCTCGAACCGGCGGGTGCCGGTGGCGACCCATTCAGCGATCTCAGGGTCCTCAGGACCGGTGAATTCTATCCCGCGGCGAATATGCAACAACGTCTCGTCGCCGCTGGTTTCGATGCCGATGTCGGCGTGATCCGGCAGACAGCCGTCCGGCAGCGGGTGACGCGGGTAGACGACGCACGCCTCCCTGGACCGACGTTCGAGGGTGGCGATGGTGTCCCGGCTGGCAGTTGTGAGATTGGCCACAATAACTCCTATAACGCTGGGCGCCGAATTGTCCGGCCCCGGGTGGATTTTGGGTTGGCGGCCCCGGGCCGAACAGGGGCTGAAACGCTCGTCCTGTCCGGCTCGGGGCCCGGTGACGCGTCAAGCCGCGAGCCTGATGACTCGTTCCGCGACCGACGCGCGTCTGGCCTCGCCATAGACCCGGGTCAAGATCCGAGTCTCGGCGAAGGTTCCGATTTGGTCCGTGAGGTCACCGGTCCCGCCGCAGTCCGGGCAGGCTCCGCCGGGCGATCCGGGGCCGTCGGGCGTGGGCCTGGTCCACAGCGTCTCGTCCATCACGCAGGAACCGTCCCGGACGGCATCGAGCCGCGTGAAAGCCGGCAGCGGACTGTCCGGGTCGAGGCGTGTCAGATCGAGGTTCCGATCCGCGAGCCGCTCCATCCATCCCCGATACCGGATCGTCGCCGGGTGGTCTGGCTGCGCGAGCGGGTTGAGCGCGTGCAGCAAGGCCAGGGTCACGACCTGCTTCGACTCGTTGACCCTGTCGGTCGCGAGGATCGGCGTGCCGTCGGAGGTGACGTCGTTGACGTACCGGTCCTGCAGGTAGGCACGGTAACGGCTGGATTGCGCGCAGCGGATGCAAGCCTCGGTCAGGCCGGGAGCGGCGAAGGCCAGCTCAACGCCGCGGCCTTCCGCATAGACGTTGGCGGCTAAGGTCGGCACGCCGAAGTGCAGACCGAGACGTTGGACGCGGTCCTGTGCGGCGAAGTTGTCGGTGAACGCGCCCAGCAGCGTCAACGCTGGTATTGCCGCCGGGCCGGCCGGCAACGGTTCCCGCAGCAGCCGGTGGAAGCCGATGTCGTCGATGGCGTCGTCCTTGGCTTGTACCGTCCACACATGGCAGTTGGGATTGAGGCGGGTGAGCCGGCGGGCCAGCGCGTCGCATTTGGCGATGCCGATGTCCAGCGGATCGGCGTCTTGGGTGCCGATGTTCTTCGGTTCGACCCTGTCGGGATCGATCAGCACGAACTGGCCCGTGCCCATCCGCGCCATCTTCTCCAGGTAGCCCGCCGAGCCGCCCACGCCGATGGCGACCACCCGAGTCGAGGTCATCACTCGCGGGTCGTAGGCGCTGCGCACACGTTCCAGGTACGGGTTGGGGCGGGGACGCTCGTGGAGGTGGTCTGGAGCTAAGACGATCACGGGCGCGTCGAGGACCGCCACGCCGTCGCCATGCCGGCCCGCGCGCGAGCGACGGTTTCTCCTCCCAGTTCCGGATCGGACGGCCACGAAGCCGTTGATGAGGAATTCACTCGCGTCCGGCACGGTCCTGACGATGGGCATGGCCATGCGGTCGAGCTTCGGCACGGCGGCCAGGATGCGTTCAGCGTAAACTCGGTCCCCGCCAGAAGGGCTGGTGGCGGCGCCGGGGTGGCTGTGGACAAACCCCATGAAATCGATTCCTTGGGGATCCCATTCCTCACGCAGCAAACGATTGATCACTTGGACGTCGGGCGTGTAGGTGACGCTGGTCACCGCGGCGCTCCGGTCGAGGTGAACATGCGTGATCAGACCCAGCTTCCGGTTTCCGCCGAGGACGGCGCCGGTCTCCGCCCGAAGCCGGCCGATGCTCCGGCCGATGGCCTCGTGCACGGGGCGTGTCATCGTGAGACTCATGCGCTCCGAGAGCTGTTCTGGGACGAGACGGGTGACCCGTCCGGTTGTGACCGACCCTTGTTGGCCGGGGATGAAGTCCGCACCCTCGACGCGTTGCGCCGGTCGGATCCGGCCGCCTTTGAACCACCTGATGATTTGGCAATCAGGGTCTCTTGGGCGGGAATGGCTGATCATAGTTTTCTCCTGTCACATTTGGGATTCGGTGGCGCCCGTCGGTCTAGAACCACGGGCCGGGTCGGGGCCTACCGGGTGGTGGCTCGAACTTCCCGGTGGCGATGTAGTTTTCCGTGCAGTCGGCCCAGAGCGCTGCGACTGCTTGGGCGTCTGAGAGGGTCTTGATGGTGTTGTCCCAGCAGATGTACGGGCGTGAGCCGATTCCGAAACGGTGGGTTTGGACGCTGCCCGAGGGTCTTCCTCCGTAGCTCGGCGAGGCGGTGATGTAGATCTTCCAGCCCGACACCGTGTGTTCGAATGTGAACCAGTAGCCGCGCCTGGACGGCCAGGCCTGGTAAAGGCGGTCGTGCCAGGTTCCGATCTGACGGGCGTATTGCTCAGTTGCAGATGCCATTGTGGCGCTCCTCTTGCGGGTTGGCGCGCTGGCGCCGGCCGCTCACGCGAAACCGACGCCAGCGCCTTGGTGTGGCGGCATGCTGCGGTCAGCAGCGATGCGTCCGCCACTTGTAGCTGTCAGCCGCGAACCAGTGCTGACACTTCGGGCACTTGACCACGCCCCCGTGGAACGTCCCGGCGGGGATCTCCTCCGGACGAACCGGGTTCTTGTCGGCTTTCATAGTGGTTCCTTTCTTGTTGGTGTTGATGGTTGGGGCAGCGGAGGCCTTCGACCTCCATCACCTAGCGCGCAAAATGCATCCGGACTCGGCTGCCGCCTTGGTCAGGCCACATATTCGCGGTAGAGGGCGACGCCGTATTGGACGCCGTTGGCGATGGCGAGCAGCCACGCCGCCGCCCACAGCAGCGCCGGGGCGCTGCCGCTCAGCGCCGTGAAGCCGAGGACCGCGCCCACGCCGGCTAAGGCCAGCACCAGGCCCGGGCCCCAGGGCTCTTCGGCCGCCAGCACCCCGGCCACCGTGGCGGCCGCGCCAGCGGCCGCCATCCACATGAAGTCCCAAAAACCGAAGCCGTTGTGCATGCGACAAACCCAGATGAGACCGAAGACCAGCAAAGCGGCGAGGCTGGCGCCCCACCCGACAAACCCCAGATCGCGCCGCCGGGCGGCCATCGGTCGCGCCGGACCAGCTCGCTCAGCTAGCCCAGCTCGCTCAGCTAGCCCAGCTAGCCCGGCTGGCCCGACTGCCGTGCGGGGCGCGCCGGTCCCCAACATGGACCGGTCGGTCACCGGCGGCCTCCCTGCGGCAGGCCTGAAGTTCCCTGTGGCGATGTAGTTCTCCGTCGAGTCGGCCCACAACGCCGCGACTGATTGAGCGGCCGAGACGGTGCGCAGCGGCGTGGTCCAGCAGACATATGGCCTGCCGCCAACACCCAACCGGTGGGTGTCCAAGCCGCCGGACGCCCTGCCGCGGTAATCCGGCGAATTGTCGATGTAGACGCGCCAGGAACGGTCGATGTACTGGAAAGTGAACGAATAGTCGCGGCGCGTCGGGTGCGCCCGATACGAGACACGAATTCGGCCGCGCCGGCGGGCTTCGGCCTCCGGCATGGATCTTTCGGGCATGTCTCCTCCTCTCACAGACTCGGATAGGCGCGGAACCCGTTGAGGACGGAGCGGTCCACCACCTGCGGCCGTCCCGGCGCAGGCGCGAATTGGCGGCTGTCGCGGAAGTTCTCGACACAGTCCGCCCACATCGCCGCCACGGCCTGAGCCTCGGACAGCGTCGGCACTGGTGTGGCGTGGCTGGCCGCCCCGGGTGGGTTGTAGCAGATGAATTGGCGCCCGCCTCCGCCCGCGAGCAGATGAATGAATCCATTGACGGGCGGCGGGTTATTGACGTACACCCGCCACCCGCCACCTTCGAATTCGAAGGTGAACGAGTAGTCGCGTTTGGTTGGCCAGGCGCGATACCAGACCTTCCGCAGCACACGGACCTGGCGGGCCTGGGCCTCGGTGATAGATGCCATTTGGTGTCTCCTTTCTCGTGGTGGTTCGGGACCGGGTCACCCGGTCGGGGCGAAGCGAGCGCGAAGCGCGCCGCCGTTGACGAGGAGTTCCAGCCGGAGGTCTTGGAGCACGTCGGCCACAACCTCTGGGTAGCCCGGGCGGTTCAGCCTGAGCCACATCTCGGTTCCGAACCTAGACATGACATCCGAGACAGATGAGCCAGGCATGGCCGCTCGCAGCTGTTTGAAATCGGGCCTGTCGCGATAGTCGGGCATGTGCTTCGAATACCAGGCCTCCATCTCCTGGACGTCGGCGTCCGCCAAGTGCTCGAACTCCTCGAGGAGATCCTCGCTCAGGCCCTCGCAGAGCTTATTGCCGACCCGTATTTCGAGTTCTTTGTGGATGTGGCCGAGCAGGCTCTGCTGGGCCGCCCAAGGGAGCCCGCCAAGGCCAAGGTCGGCCAGAAATTCTTGATTCAAATTGATCATGGCTGTTCTTTCTCTCGTTGTTTGGTCAGGCGATCCAGCTGGGCAGGATCGTGTCCGCGGCGAGTTCACCGGGACCGTGCTGCTTGACGCTGTGCCGCAGTTCGGCGATTCGCCGGTCACGCGCGTCGGCGCGGGCGGCCTTGATGGCCGTGGCGATCGTCTCGCGGCTGATTGGCGGCAGTTCGCGGTAATCCTTGACCAGCGCGTCGTACGAGGCCCGGCGCACCCGCTCGGCGCGCCACTTCCGCAGTTCCACGTCAGCCAGCGCCTCGCGATTGCGTTTGAAGAAGTCGAACTCGATTGAGAACGGCTCGGACGGGACGCCATCGCGCGAGATGACAGCCACGCCGGTCAGGTCCCGCATGCGGGTGAGGTCGTTGACGGGCCAGCCGTTCAGCATGGTGGAGGCCTGGGCTGCGTCCCCAGGGTTGCCGGTCCTCAGCTGGATGTAACTACCAGCGTTAGCTGACAGCGCGTCTTTGACTTGGAAACGCAACTGGTCGGGACGCTGGTGGCAGGCCAACACCCCGAGGCCGTATTTCCGGGCCTCGTCGAGCAACACCGGCAACGAGCCGTACTGGAACAGTTGCGCCTCGTCGAGGAACAGCAGGAACGGGTTCTCGCGATCCCGCCGGGTCAGGGTGGCGAAACGAGCCTCGGCCACAAGCATGCAGCCCAGCAGCTGCGCCGAACGCTCGCCAAGTTCAGCCAGCCCCAGGTTGACGAGGACCACTTTCGAGTTGTCCATGGCATCAGCCAGGTCGATGGCGTGCGCCCCGGTGCCCAGGATGCGCGTCAGACCAGCGGAGCCGAGCACTTCCTCGCCTTTGCAGATCAGCCAGGCCCACAGGTCGGCCGCACTGTCACCGCTCAGGTTCGCCATCTCCTGGCGGATCTGGTCCGCCAGGATGGTGTCACACGTCTCGAGCGCCTCGACGAGGCTCTTCAGCAGCTCCCGGCTGCCCAGGATGGAGAACACCGCCACCAGGGAACAGCGGTCCTGGAAGAGCCTTCGGCAACCTCGCGCGACGAGCCCGAAGCAGCGGCGCCACCTGGGCCCGGTGTACTCCTCGGAGTCGCGGTCCACGATTATGTTCATGAAGGCCTGCAACCGTGACTCGAATTCGGCGTCGTCGCGACCACGCAGCGGGTTCATGGGCACGAAGTGTTCCGGGTCGGAGCAGTCGACGTACAGCACGCGGTCCGGGTCGCGCACGTCGCCCATCAGGTCGGCGCAGAGCGCGCCGCTCGGGTCCAACACAAGGCCACCGCGCCCCGCGTCCATCCACTGCCCCAACAGGGATCGGATGGCCGTGGACTTGCCCGATCCGCTCGACCCGACAATCCGCACATGGCGGCATAGATCCTTCGGTGACATCCACACCGACTTGCGCCGCCCGTCGGCGTCCACGCACCGGCCCACCCGGAACGCCTCAGCCGGCTTGGCCGGCGCGTCATACGGCGCCACCTTTCGGGGAGGCGGCAGCACCTTCATGCCGGGCACAGGCTCGCCCAGCGCGGCGGCGGGCACGTTCCACGCGGCGCAGGCAGCTCCCTTCGGCAGTGCGAACCCCTTCAGACAGTCGACGGTCGGGTCGCGCAGCAGGACCCGGTCCTTCCCGTCCAGCCTCGCGTGGTCTCTGCGCTGAGACAGCATCTTCGACTCCGCGAGCGTGCGGGCGGAGGTCTCAGCCAGCGTCACCCGCGTGCGGATAGGCCTGCCGCGATACATTTCCCATTCGACGGTCGGCCCGCCTTGGAAAACGCCTCGCCAAGCCGAGTCGGACATCTGTTGCTCGATCTCAGAGGCCGGCGAGATCATCATCACCATGGCGGTTTTCAAGACCGAGAGGAATTCCCACATCGGATCGTTCCGATGGGACGGCACGGCGTTGCGTCCGTGACGGACGTCCCGCTCGGGCCGGTTGTTTCCGAGGATTCCTTCGAAGAGATCGCCTGGCGGCTCGGTCCGGGCAGGGATCACTTCCACGAGTGGTTCCGGCAGCCGCGGAATCTTGGTCGTGGGCTGCAGGAGCGCGGTGGGCGCGAACGCGTACCGCATGTCCGCGAGCCAATCGGAGGGGGCCGCGTCGTTGACCCAGCCGTACAACCGGACGCCTCGCTTGACACGCATGAGGGCGCTCACCAGCATCGCGTCATCGGGCCATTCTGAGACCACGTTGTAAATGTTCTCCACCGTCCAGCGGGACGCTTTGAAGGGGTCCTTGCTCGGGATGAGGCCGCTGACGCGAAAGCCTCTCCCGACGCCCGGTTGCAAGTCGCCTCGAATAGCTTTGAGCGGGAGTTCGTGATTCATCGTCGAGCGGTCCTTTCGTGTTGGGAGTGTGCGTGAACGGACGCACGCAAGAGGCATCCGAAGCCCCGGGGCGGGGGCTGAGCGTCCTCGACCGCCCACCCGTTCGTGGTTGTCTCACGCAAGACGCATCCGTTAGCATGAAGCGTGCCCAGGACCTCCCCCGCAGGGACCGAGTCGGCCGAACACCCATCTCCACTCACAGGCGCCCAATGCCGCCAACGATTGGCCGATGCCGTCGCCGCCCTGACCGCTCGGCGGATCGGCCAGGAGGTCAGCGCGGTCGCCGGGGACCTCGAGCCGCCGTATTGGCAGCCAACCGAGTCCTCGTGGGCGTGGTTGGCGCCGGTCGGCATCACTCTCAGAGCAGCGGGAGACGCGGCGACCGCGCGTCTCGACTGGCCGGTCGCCTGGGATCCCGACCGCGCGGTCGCCTGCCCAGTCGCGCCAGACAGGGATCTCGCGTCGCCCGGACGGCACCGCGGCTGGTATATCGGACGAGCGCTAGCAGTCGGCTACGGCGTGCGGCTCCAAGAGGGACTGCATTTCATCCCGCGTCAAACCGCTCGGGGAGACTGGACGGTCGGCATCGTCCTCGCGCCAAGACTGGGGCCCGAGGTTTTCGGGCCCTTGGACAAGGATCTTCCGGGGAACGGCAGGACCACCTGGTGGAGGCTGTCGCAAGCGGTTCTCGGAGAACTACCCGGCCGCTATGTGCCGCCAGACTTAGTCGAGACCATGCTCGCCGGTTTGGGCCTCAGCGGGCTCATCGAGACCTACGGCCCGGAGGGTCTTAGTCAAGCCCGCGCCGAAGTTGAGGAGGCGCTGCGTCGCAGACGCCAAGAGGTCGCCGCCAATCCCACATCCGAGCCCGGGCGGACCGCGGCGTCCCGCAACCGGCTGTTCGGCCCCGACGAGGTGATGGCTGAGTTGGTGTGCCGCTGCGTGCGCAGACTCACAACCAGCACCGCGCGCAACGCTGTCATCCGAAAGCAACTCGACGACATGGCCAGCAAGCTAGGTTCGTATTTGCCGGACGGCACAGCCATCGAAGGCGGTCACACCGCGGGCGCGATCGCGCTGCGAAATCTTGAGCGAGGCAAGGGCGCCATCGCTTCGGTGATCACCCCAGTCGGGATCGGGACCACGTTGGCCAGGACCGAGGAATCGGCCAGGACGTGCTTCGTCGGCTTCCGCGGCCTGGGGCGGATCCGCGGCCGCGCCGACCTGCGCGACCTCGACACAGGGTGGCGCGGCACGCTGTGTCCCGTGCAGACGCCAGAGTCGACGGACACCGGATTGGTCCGATTCACCGCCGTCGGCGCCAGAGCCGACGCGCCACCCAACTCAGAATGGGCCGACCTGTCCGCGAGCGCGGCGCTGATCCCGTTCGTCAACCACGACGACCCGGCGCGAGCGTCCATCGGCTCGAAGAACCTGAAACAGGCCGTGCCCGTCAACGGCTGCGAACCACCGCTGGTGGCGACGGGTTGGGAGAAGATCCTGGGCCTAGCCGAAGGCGTGGCAGCAGCGGTCGCGGACGGCGAGGTGACCGAGGTCGGGCCCGATCATGTTGTCGTCCGCACCCAGCGAGGCGTGGAGTCGCGGGTCGCGTTCGGCGCTCCCGCGGCGGCTCGCTCCGGAATCGACAACTCCTGGTTCGTCAGCGTAAAAGTCGGGGACGAGGTGCGCAGGGGCCAGATCCTCGCCCACGCGCCCGAGGTGCGCCTGACACCGGAATCCGAAGAAGCCGAGCTGTGCCTCGGTGTCAACGCCCTGGTGGCGCTCACTCCCTGGCGCGGCCTGAACTACGAGGACGGCATCGTCGTCAGCGAATCGTTCGGCCGCCGGATGACATCCACCCATCTGGTGCGCATCGACCAGACGAAAGACCCCGGCGATCCGGTCACCTGGCTGGTCGCCGCGCCACCCGGGCGCGTCGGCCGGGCCGACCAAGGGACGCCTGTCACACGAGGCCAAGTGCTGGCGCAGATCGAGCGCGCGGATCGCACGCAAGTGATCTCCCCAATCACCGGCGAGTTGGTCTCCGCCTTCCTCGACCGGCGGCGCGGCACAGTGGCCGCGATCATCCGCGTGGAACGCCCCCTCGCGGTCGGCGACAAGCTGACCAACCGCCACCAGGGCAAAGGCGTCGTCAGCGCGATCCTGCCGGACCAAGACATGCCCCGGCTGCCGGACGGAACGCCCATCGAAATGATCCTGAACCCGGTCGGAGTGCTGAGGCGGCTCAACATCGGCCAACTCTGGGAGATGCACGTCGGTTTGGAACGGCGACTCACCAAACAGGGCCCCATCAGCGTCGGCCGTGTGGTGGCTGATCCGGACGGCCTGGCCGCATCGCTCGCGAACCTGGAAGCGCCCGGTGGGCGGATGCGCCTCACCCTGGCCGACGGCTCTCCGATCGGCGGCGAGGCCGGCGTGGCGGTGGGCCCGCAATACATCATCAAGCTCAACCACCTAGCGTCCGCGAAACTCAGCGCCTGCGGCGCGCAGCCGCCAGTCGCGCCGATCACCGGGCAACCGTCCCAACGCCGCAGGTTCCACGCCGGGCACGTCGAGGGTGCGGCGCAACGCCTCGGCGAGATGGAGATCTGGGCGCTTGAAGCCGCTGGCGCCACGGCCGTCCTAGCCGACGCCCTCCAAACCCGGTCCGTCCCGCCTCAATGGGCGCGCGGCCGGCCCCGTGCGTCGCTGCGCAGCGTCCAAGCGCATTTGGCGGTCGCGGGGATCGATCTGGTGGCCAACCAAGACGGCCCGCGACCCCTGGCCAACCTCATGGCGAGCGAGATCGAGAGTTTGACGACCCAGTGGCGACAAGAGCCAGAACCCAACCTCGAAATGTCCGGCCACCCCGGAACCGCCGAGGCCGAGACTGTTCAATGGAGCATCCCACTGCCGGAGCCGATGCGGCACCCGTGGCGCACGAAGCTCGTTGAGCCGCCACCCATCAACAGCGTTCCCGTCCTGCCGCAGGCTTATCGCGTGCCCATCGGGCAACGGATCATCGGACTGAACCGCCACTACGAGGAGCTGGCGAAAGCGCTCGCCGAACACGCGTCGAAATCCCCGACGGCGTGGGCGCGCGCGCGACGAGCCGTCACAGCGATCATGGGAGAGCCCGGCAAAGCCGCGTCGGACAGCATCTGGGCCAGACTGGCGGGCAAGCGCGGCCTGCTGCGCCGTCACCTGTTGGGGCAGGCGGTGAGCCGCTCCGGACGGTCGGTCATCGTGCCGAACCCAGACATCAGTCCGGACCAAGTCGGCCTGCCGCACTCGCTGGCGCAGACCCTGGGAATCGGCGGTCTCGAACTTGACGACGATGTGGTGATCGTCAACCGCCAGCCATCACTGCACCCGTACAACATGGTCGCGCTACGCGCGATCCTCGTCGACGGCGACGCGATCCACTTGCATCCGCTGCCGCTCGGCGGCCTGGCGGGAGACTTCGACGGCGACACTGTCGCGGTGCACCGGCCGGCCAGCGCGGCAGCGCGCCGGGAAGCCTGGGCGAAGCTCTCGCCCGCCGCCCGCCTGCGTTCCTCGGCGAACGGCGCCGTCCTGGCGAAGATGGACCTCGACATAGCCCTCGGCCTCCACCTGGCCACACGCGACGGCCGCGCGCCTTTGCCGAACTGGCCGGACGGGATCGGACGGCGTCCCCTGAACGCGCAGAACCTGGCGACAGCTGTGAGCGAACTGGTTTCCGGGGCCGAGGACGAAGCCGCCGCGCTGCGGGCCCTCGCCGCGCTGGAGCGAGCAGGCCTGCAAGCGGCCGTCGGTTGGAGCGTCGGCGCGGTGGAGCTGCTCGCCACCCGGCGCGAACTGTCCGCCACGGGCCAACCGGGGTGGTTGGCCGCCGCGATCGGCGATCCGCGGGCGGCGGCGGCGCTTGGTCCGTTGGCGGACGCCGCGGCCGCTGGCGTCGCCGGTGGCGAGAAGGCCCTCACCCAGCTGCTCTGGTCCCGCGGCGAGTTGGAAGGGCATGTCACGGGCTGTTATCTGACCGGCTTGACCAGCGACGACTACTTCGCGGCCGCGCGGCTCGCCCTGGCTGAGTTGGCCCACAAGAAACTGACCACACCCCACGCCGGGGCGCTCACCAAGACGCTCGTGGAGATCGCGGACGCGGTGATCATCGCGGAGGAGCGTTGCGGCACGCCCGATTCCGTCCGGTCGCCCCTGACCTGCGGCGCCACGGACGGCCTCTGCCAGGCCTGCTACGGCGCGGACCCGGCGACCTGCGCGCCGCCCGCTCTTGGGCGCCGCGTGGGGGTGCTCGCCGCCACGCTGATCGGCGAGCGCTCCACACAAGCGGCGATGCGAACCTTTCACCACGGCGGCGGGGCCGGCACGGCGGTCGGCAACGTCCTCACCGAGCTGCGCGCGGTGTTCGGGCAGGGCCGCTCCACGGCCGCGTTCAGCGCTGACGGGTCACCGCTGAGCCTTATGGAATTCCTCAAGGCGCAACCGAATTTGGACGATGCCGTGCAGGTCGCCTCAGCGCTCGAACCAGCAGTCCTGCACGCCGTGAACCAGCTGGGGAGCGTCGACCGGGTCCATGTGCAGGTGGTGTTGCGTCAGCTAGTCGACACCTTCCGCCAGCTCGACAGTTTGCGCGAAGGCGCGCCACGCGGGCAGACGAGCCTCGCGGCGTGCGCCCAGCGGGTGGGACGGTCGCGGTTCGAGGTGGCGACCGCCCGAGGGAACCTGAGCTGGCTGTTCCCAGGGGACGCAGAGCGCGTCGGCGGTTTCAGAACCAGGCTCGCGGTCGGGGACCCGCGATGAGCGCGCTCCGGCTCAGGCCGGCGGCCGCCACCAACGTCAAACGCTCGACCACAGCCACGCCCCACACCAAGGCCTACACCTCCGTCATGCGTCACGCCAGCGCGGGCGCGGAGCGCCACATCACGGCGGGTGTCGAGGATCCATGGCCCGACTCTCCGGGTTCTGAGTTCGACGACGCGCCATCACCGGACGACCTGCCGGATTGGGACTTCGACGACGAAGACGATCTGGTGGACCCGGATGACGCGGCCCCGCCCCTTGATCCCACGTGGCTGCCCCACGTGCGGCTGTCGATCTTCACGCGAGGCGGCGGCCTCGCGTGCCGAGTGCACCTCACCCACGCCGCGGACAAGGAGACCGCTCAGTGGTTGACCGCGATCGCGCGCGCGTGGGCGGAGCTGGGGAACCAGCTGATCACGAATCAGGGCCCAGCCCTGCGCGCGAGTTCCCCCCTTGACGCTCTGCGCGCCCTCAAACCAATGTCGCAGCAAAGCCTCGAACGCTCGGCCGGGCAGGGCAGCCGCGACCGCCGGGTCCTCATCAGCGCCCCGTTCGGCCTGGCGCCGCTGTGGTTCTTCTCCAAGGCCATGGCGCCCCGAGGAGTCACCTTCGCCGAGTTGGAGCGGCTGGCAGGCTTCGTGCTGAGGGAACGCCCCGAGCGCCTCACCGAAGCCATGGTGTCGGACGTTCTGCGCCGTCCTTCGATCAAGCCGGACTCGATCCGCCGTAATCACGCCGCCACCCTGCTGGCACTGGCACACAAAGCGGACGTGTGGCGACGGCATCGGGCGCTGTGGCCCCTTGACACGCCGGACGAACTGTTGAACGATCTGGGCGTGCGCGGTGGGCGTTCCGCGGCGCTCGCCACGCTCGCGCTGGTGGGCGCTTTCGACTGAGAGGAGACCGCGCATGAATCGCTGCCTGATCGTGGGCGCTGTGCCGCAAGCTGTGGTCAGCTTGGTGGAGCAGCACGGCTACACGGTGAGCCGGGCCAAGCCTGACGACGATGTGCGGACCGACGGCACTCACATGATTGTCCACGTGCCTAAGGACGCCGCAGGATCCCTAAGCCGGCTGCGGGCATGGCTCGACGAGGCTGAGGAAGCAGGTCTGCGCGTCGGCCTGACCAGCGCGGCGGGGATGTCGAGCGACGTCTCGCGCCTGCTGTTCCATCTCAGCCCGCATGTGCAGCAGCTGCTCAACGAACAGACAGAAGCGGTCGCCGACGCTGTCGAGAAACTGCTCGCCAAGGACGCCTATGACGAACACGAGAAGGACGATGACGTGAAGCTGGGTCGGGGTTTCAACTGGACCGACGACCCCGGCGAGTATCGTGCGCAACGCCAGCTCTCGTTGCGGAGCGAGACGATGGGCACGTTCCTGAAGCAGCTGCGCGACGCCGTCGCGGCGATGCAGGCGCCGTTCCCTGAGGCGGCGCGGAGGTCGGGCCGCACTCCCCCGTGGGATCCCAGCGGCGCGTTGACGAAGCGCGACAGCCTGCCCACGTCCTCGCCATCCCTGCGCGACGTCTACCGGCTGCACGAGTCAAAGGCCGCCCGTGGCCTGCTGCGTCCCGGCGGTGCGCGCGATGGCCGACCGGACACTTGGAAGGTCCCGAAACTGCTGGTCAGTGGGGAGTCCGGCGCGGGCAAGACCCTGGTCGCGGAACTCGTCACCGACGCGATCGCGTACGAACTGAACCAGGCGGCGGAGACTTTCCCGTACCGGATCATCAACTGCCCGGCCCTGACGGCGGCCAATCTGAACCACGAGCTGTTCGGCGCAGCCGGAGGCATGTTCAGCGACGTGGTAGACCCGGTGGTCGGGTCGCTGGCCCAGGCGGCTTACGGCGTCGCCTTCCTTGACGAGATCGGCGACCTGGAACAACCCGCCCAGCGCGGCCTGTTGGTCTATTTCGAGGACGGAATGATCCGTCCCTCTGGGATCGAGCCGTTCCCGGGGTTCGTCCGGATCATCGCCGCCACCAACCGGGACATTCCGCTGATGATCAATCGCCAGCAGTTCCGCAACGACCTGTACGCTCGTTTTGAGCTCCGGATCGAGATCCCGCCCTTGCGGGCCCGGGAGCCCACCGAATTGGAACATTTGATCCACTTCGTGGCCATCAACCCTGCATGTAACTCCGGCCGTGCTGTGTCTCACATCAGCCGGAACGCCCTCACCAACTTGTCGAAAAGGGAGTACCGGAACGGGAACTTCCGCGAGTTGGAGACTGTTGTCCACACGGCGATCGCGAACGCCCGGGAACGTGGCTCCAAGTGCATCCGCACCAGGGACCTGATCGATCCGGAGGAGCCTCGAGCCGTTCTCGACAGCGAGTCAAATGTGATCGAGATCTCGACGCCGCTGGCCGGGCCGACGGTCGATGTGGTCGGCGCCAAGGACATTCAGCGTGCCGCCGCCTATGCTCGAGCGCCGGTGCTGCGCCATGAGGGCACGGGCGTCGAGTACGTCATCACGCCGAACGCGGTGTACCGCCACAAGGGCGGCAATGGCGCCAAACCGTGAGCGAACGGGTCGGCCGCGCGGCTTGCGCTTAGCCGCGGTCTCCGACTTGAGCAGCCTCCACCGGGGCGGGTTCTTGGGCTAGCCGCTCTCGCCGCTGCGGGCACGCCGCACGGGCCGCCGAGCGGCCACGCCACGCCCCGGATGAACTTTGCGCGCGAGTTTGACACGCTCTGGGCCACCCCGACTCCTCAGTCCTGACAGGTCTTTGGCGTGCCCTTGTGCCCATCCATGCCCGTTAGGAGCAATCATGAAACATCATGTCCGGGTCGCCGCCGCGGCGGCGACCGCCATCATTGCGACCACGTCCGTCACCGGCTGCGGCGCCATCGACGCAGCGCTCTCAGAAGGATCTCGCGCGGCCGCCGCCGTCTACTCCAAGGATCTCTATCTGGAGCACGCCGACCCCGTCCACGTCGGATTCAGTCCCGACCCGAGCGGCTCGTTGTCGCTCACGAAGGGCGACATGCTTTTCGCGGAGTGGATCCAGCAAGAGTTGGCTGACGCGATCGCCAACCGGCTCCCGCCCGCGCCGCCGGACTACGCCGCCGGCGCCGCAGGCATCCCCGAGATTCACCTGCTTTATCTGCCGGTCGGTGACGCGTCCGGCGAGTGGCGCGGCGACAAGTCCTCCGTCTCGGTGGTCCTCCCAGGCGTGCCTCGCCTCTTGCCCGAACCACAGCCCGCCACCGAGGACGACGTCCCCGGGCCGAACGGGAAAGGCGCGGCTTGGCTCGAGGCCAAAGCCGCCTATCTCGCAGCTCACGACGCGGCGGCTCAGGGCGCGGCGACCGCGGCGCAGACCATCGCGAAGTTCCCTCTCGAGGGCCAAGGATCCGACATCTTCGGGTCCATCATGCGGCTAGCGGAACGCCTCCCCGCCGGGGCGACAATCCTGTGTCTCGGCGACCTGCAAGACACCGAGGATTCCGCCGCCACCCGCGATCTCGCCGGCTATGAGGTGATCGCCGTTCAAGCTTGCGTCGGCGACTCCACGGAAGAATGCGCTGACGCGGCGACGAATTTCACGGATTTCGTCGAGTCTGCGGGTGGGACGGCTCCGCTGATATCCGGACACGAGGCCGCGCGCCAAATCATTGACAGCATCATTGGCCCGACAGTTGAAGGAGCGTGAACCATGTTCGATCAGCTCGCCCTGTCGCCGGTTCTCGCGATCGCTCTCGCCGCGGGCGGGACCGCGCTATTGATCGGGGGCCTGGCGACCGCCGCGCGCGCGGCGGCGAGGTCCTATCGGGCCCGCGCCGCGGCGGCGCGTCAGGAACGCATCGCCCGGTGGCAGGCCGATCCGCGCGGTACGGCCAGGGCCATCCTCACGCTGGCCCAGCGGCGGCGTGGTCAGTTGGTCGCCCAACGCGACGCTATTCAACCCACACAGAACGGAGCGAATAATGGGTGAAGGAAAACTGGCGCGCGTTCGCGCTATGGCGAGGCGATACGCCGGGGATTTACCACGGCGCGCGGTCCCGGCACAGGTCGTCCTCCTCTGCCTGATTCCGCTGACAGTGGTGTTCGTCACGGCCCAGATCGTCTCCGATATCGCGTCTTTCGCCGCGCAGGGCAGAGCTCCCGATGTGGCCAAGTTCCTGGGAATCACGTTGGCGCTGGGCCTTTTCCTCGTGCCTTTAGCCATTCATTTGGTTGTGCGCGGCACACAAAGTTCGCTGGCGAAAACCATTTGGTTCGCGGTGCTTGCGGCCACCGTGACCGGCCTCGTCTGTGTCGCGATGGAGGTGGCGGGCACACGCGGCGAGGCGCAATTCGCGGCTGATATCAAGGCGGCGGCCGACAATGTCGCCTACCACCGGGACCGCGGCGAGACGGCACAAGCCGAGGCGGCTGAGACCAGCCTTAACCAATTGCAATCTCAGATGGAGACTGTTATTGGACAAGACCGGGCGGCGGCCGCGGTGTTTGGCGCGACCGAGGCGGTGCTGGGGTGGTTCGATCTTGAGAGCTTGATGGTGCTCGGACTTGTCGCGCTCCGTCTATACGGCGTTGCTCTGGAGTCCCGATCAGTGCGCCTGAACGCGAAGATCGCGAAGATCGACGCGGGCGCGCAACGAAGGATCGTCGAAGGCGCCACCGAAGCCGGAGTGCTCGACCAGCTTCAGGCAGACTTCCAGCCGAACAACGCCCGGGCGCCCGGAGTTGACGCCGGGGGCGGCCCCGGCGACCAGCCCGATCCCGGCGACCAGCCCGGTCCCGGCGGCGCCCAGGGCGGTCCCGGCAACCCGCCCGATCCCGGCAACCAACCCGGTCCCGGCAACCAGCCCGGTCCCGGCAACCAACCCGGTC
>JAITLE010000074.1 GCA_031278075.1 Bifidobacteriaceae bacterium
CAGGATCAAACTCTCCAATGAAAACACGATCCCAGCCATCCATATAAAACAGACGACCAGAAAAAACTGGCGTCAACAAAAAACCAAGAGCACACTGTTGAGATATCAAACCACGGATCTCGGCCCTATACCGGGCCGCTGGGTGTCACGCCACCGCGGGCGCAACCTTCCTAGCTTACCCCAGGCCCGCCATCATGCCAAGTCGACGGTCGCTGAGCACGTCCCACGGCGCGCCCCACGCCCACCGCCGACCCCGCCGGCGCCCGCCAGGTCAGAACCTCAGGAAGACGGGCGTGCGGTACATGTCCCTAAACTGCACCACAGTGCCGGTGTGCGGGGCGTCCACCATCATGTTCCCCCCCGCGTAGATGCCGACGTGCCCGGGGAACCAGACGATGTCACCCGGCTTCGCCTCCGAGCGGGAGATCACCGTGCCGGCGCTCTTCTGCTGCGAGTCCGTCCGCGGGATCTTGATCCCGGCCTGCCGGTACACGTACTGCGTGAACCCGGAGCAGTCGAAGCCTGACGGGCTAGACCCGCCGTAGACGTATGGCACCCCGACATACTTCGCGGCGATCTCGAGGATCACGTTGCCCTCGATCGATTGCGGCACGTTGGTCGCCGCGTCCACCGATGTCGCAGCGCCACGGCTGGTCGTGGCGACCACGGGCTTCGCCTTGCGATAGGTGACCTTGGCCTCAGGTTTGGTGATCGAGACCTTGGGCGCCTCGATCTCCCAGGTCAGACTCTCGGGCACAGAAGCTAATGGGACGGCGCCGATGGCGACGCGGGCGTCAGCCGTCAGGGCCGTCGTCTCCGCGGACTCCTTGGTCGAGGCCGCGAGGGCCGGCGTCAAGCCGGACAACGCGATCCCCGTCGCGGCGGCGGCGGCGACAGTCTTCTTGTTCACCGCATGCTGCGCCATCTGGGTCAACGGCGAAGTCGGACGGCCGCTCGCACTGTGACGCGCGGCGTATGCACGTGTTGACACGCTTGTTGTCTCCTCGCGCCTGCGGAGTGAGCTGTCGGGTTCGGGCGGGAGATATGCCCGGCCGGGGTCCATCGCTGGACCACGGCTTCACCCCAAGGCGGCCAGGCCGCCGAATTTGGTTCCTCCGCTCCTGCCTGGGTCGGTTGCGCGGCCCGGCGGCAGGATTCGGCTAACCGGTCCGCGACCCGAAAAGAAGGCTCTTCGGGCGGTCACCACCCTACCGAGACCTAGCCGCAAATGTCACGCTAAGATAACGACATGCCGTGATGGCATTGGGGAGACTTCGTGAACATCCAGGCCAACGCGCGGATCGCGCGAGACGGTCCGGGCAAGGTTCAAGTCTGCCGCGCTTGCGCCGCCCGTGCCAGGGAGGTCATGGCTTGCGCAGTGGCCAGCTTGACTCGCTCGCGGCCCGCCGCGGCCCCGGCCGCGCGTTCCGCGGCGTCGATCGCCAACCAGCCGTCCCACGTCACCACTTCGACGCCGCGGCGGGACAATTCCCCGAGCAACGCCTCGGTCGAACGCGTCGGCGCGGCCGGCAAATCTGGCAAGTCCTCCACGATGTGCCCCACGGTCTCCAACGCGTCCGATTTGGTCGACCCGATCAAGCCGACGGGCCCTCGCTTGATCCACCCGGTGGCGTAGATCCCCGGGATGGGCCGGTCGGCATCGTCCACCACTCTGCCGCCGGCGTTCGGAATGACGCCGCGCTCTGGATCGAATGGCGCGCAGGCGACGGGCGACCCGAAATAACCGACCGCGCGGTACACCGCCTGCACTGGAAACGTCCGGGTGAGCGGAGTGTCGACGATGCCGCCCAAGCCGTCCGGCGCGGTGCGGCGCATCGTCACGCCAGTGACGGCGGTGGCGCCTTCGATGCGTTCGGGGCGCCAATAGAAGTGCAGGTGAATGCGGCGTCCGCCGGGCGTGGTGAGACCGGCGTGCTGGGTCTCGCGCCACATCTCAAGCGTCTTGACAGCCTGCCGCAGACGGCCGTTCGCCTTCATCGCGGCGTGGTCGGCGGGCGACAGGTCGAAGTCCTCGTCGTCGAGGAGCATCGTGACGCCGGGCACTTGCCCGAGTTCACGCAACTCGAGCGGCGAGAATTTCACCCCCGCGGGGCCACGGCGGCCGAACACATGGATGTCGGTCAGCGGCGAGCCGGTGAAGACGCGCTCGACGTGGGCGGGAATGTCGGAGCGGGCGAGGTCCTCGGGGCGCCGCGCCAACACGCGAGCGATGTCGAGCGCGACGTTGCCGTTCCCGATGATCGCCACCTCGGCCGCGTCGAGGCGCCAATCCTGTGGATACCAGGGATGCGAGTCGTACCAGGCGACGAAGTCGGCGCCGCCGAACGAACCGGGCGTCGCCACGCCCGGGATGTCAAGCGGGGCGTCAGCCAGCGCGCCCGTGGCGAGCAAGACCACGTCGTAGTACCGCTTGAGCTCGGCTATGGTCACGTCTCGCCCAACCATGACGTTGCCGATGAAGCGGATCGCGCCGCGGCTGAGGATCTCATGCAGAGAATCCACGATCGATTTGATCCGGGGATGGTCTGGCGCGACGCCGTACCGGATCAGGCCGAACGGGCTTGGCAACGCCTCAAGGACGTCGACCTGCGCGGCAGGCGCCTGGCTCAGCAGGATGTCAGCCGCGTACAGGCCCGCCGGACCGGCGCCGACCACCGCGATCCGCGGAGAACCGCTGATTCCAGACAAGAGCACACCCCTTCCAGGCGCCATGGGTTGGGGGCGGGCCGCAGCGGGCCGCGCCGCGAGCCATCGTAGCGCTCCAGCGGATCCGCGGACGGCAGCGCGACCGGGGCGCGTCCTTCGGGGCGTGGCATGCGTCGTTCTAGCGGGAGGAACTGGGGTTCCAGGCTAGACGCACGATGACGACCGCGCACGCCGAGCCCGAAGCACACGTTTAGCGTCTTGTCAAGACCAGTTCGCCTGTAGCTGGAATATCCACAGGAGGGGGTCCTCGCCTTGCGCCGGGCCGCCTGAATCGGCAACCCTGGTGACCCGCTCAACGAAGAGGAGGATAGATGTCAACCGAAACACCAGAGCCGATCCCAGGAGCGATCCGCAACCCGGCCCTCGAGGGTCGTGCCCGCACCATCGCGGCCGCCATCATGGCAGCCACCCGCGGGGTGCCACCTCGACCGGCTTTGAAGGCATGCGTCAACGACCATGTCTTCCGCCGACTGACCGCCCGAGCCCGGACCCACAGGATCCGCACACCCGATCCCGGCTACCTGTCACGGAGCTTCCTGTCGGTGGTCAACCGCAACGTCATAGAGGCCAGTGTCGTCGTGATCGGTCCCGACATGACCCGGGCCGTCGCCATTCGCCTTGAGCGGCACTCCCGCGCCTGGATCGGGGTCGACTTCGCGGTCGCGTGAACTCCGGCTGGCGTCGCCGCCGGCTCCAAAGCCGGTGGCGGCCCCAGTCGGCGTCGGCCGTGGGCCGTGGGCGGCTAGGCCTGGCGGTTGGCTGCGACACTCGCGCCGCGGCGCCCGACGGCGCCGCGGCGGAGGAACGCCCTTGGCTTGGCGCCGTGGAGCCACCTATCGGACTCGAACCGATGACCGTCCGCTTACAAGGCGGGAGCTCTGCCAACTGAGCTAAGGTGGCGCGCCAACCGTTCGGCCAGCGCCGACAACTCTACCGTCGGTTCGGGTCACGAACCGGATCCGGGAGGCTTCAAGCCCGCGCTGGGGCACGGAGCGCACCAGGATGCGCCCCCGCGCCAGCGCGTGGCACGGCGGGACGTCCGGCCGTGCGCCTAGCGCGCTGGGACGCCCGGGCCCGCGCCGGGGAGCGCGGCACGCGCTGCGGCACGCCGGACGCCGTGACGCTCAGCCCATCGCCCGCTGGTGGCACGACGGGACGCTCGCCCCTGCGCCGACACACGCCAATGCGCTGAGCCCTGCGCCTAGCGTCGCTGCGACGCCCGGGCCCGCGCCGGGGAGCGGGGCCGAGCGAGGCGCTCAGCCCCGCGTTCGAGCGGGCCACGCGACTCGGCCTTGCGCCGGGGCGGCGCGCTCGCCTGGCGACACCGCCCGACGGGCGGGGTCAGTCGGGAGAATCGCCTGCCCGGACCCTGGCCAGCGCCGAATCCACGTCAAGGGAGGACGCGTATTCAGCGAACTTCACCGAAGAGTCAGTCTTGCCTATCGCTATCGCCGGGGTTTGGCCCACTCCGTCGTTCAGCGCCTGATCCGTGGTGTACGCCACCCAGTCGTTGAACTCCCCCAGGGCGAATCTGTCGGTCACGTCCTGCGGCACGCCAACCTCTGCCGCCAGCTCCGCCAGCCGCTCGTTGGTCAGGCCCTCAGAGAAACTGACCGTCTGGACCTCCTGTTCGAAGAGCTTGGAATGGAACGCGAGGTACTGGTCAGGCGCGTATTCGGCGACCGTGGCGACAGCGTTCGCGGCGGTGCTCGAATACGCCGTCCCCGTGGAGACATCGTCCAGGAAGCCCAGGCTGTTGATCTCGAGTTGGACCTCCCCCGACGCGGCCAGCTCTTCGACCCTCGCCCCTAGCCGCCGCTCCGTGGACCCGCATGCCGAGCACATGTAATCGGAGTAGATCCGAAGAACCAGCACATCGTCGCCGGAAGCCGGCTCCCCGCCAGGCTTCAAGTCCTGGCCGATCACGATCGACCCCCGCTCCGTCGCCCCAGGCGGCTTGGTCAACTCCGCGAACCCAGGCGTCTTGGTGGTTTGGAGCACCAGGATCACGACAATCGCCGCCACGACCACCACCGCAGCGCCGATCGCCACTGAGATCAGCCTGCGGCGACGGTCCTTCGCGGCCTGCGCGGCCTTGAGCCGCTCAGCCTCGAGACGCGCCTCTTGGCGCGCGCGTTCACGCGCAGCCGCCACGGGTGGCTTCTTCGGATACTTTGCCATGAGTTCGCCTCACACCTTCTTGCCGCGGGGAACGGGTTCCAAACTAAAGAGCCTATCTAGGGAAAACGGCGACCGCGGCCAGATGACGAGGAACACGGCCAGTGCGACAAGGCCGACGTCACGCAGGATCTCGAGGCCGTATTGGGCTTGTTGGCCGGCAGCCAACTCTCCCCCTTCGTCGAAGCAGCCGCACGCGATCTTCAGCCCCCGCGCCCAAGCGGAGGCGATGCCCGCGATGAACGCCACGAGCATCGCCCCGAACAGCGCGGCAGCGTAACGGGTCATCAGGCCCGTGACCAACAGCACGGCCACCACCAGCTCAAGCACCGGCAGGCCGACTGCGATCAACCTGTCCAACTCGGGCGGGAACAGTTGGTAGGCGGCGACTGACTTACGGCTGCCGCGCAAGTTTGCGAACTTCGGCAAAGCCGCGGCCAGAGCGACCGCCGCCAAACCCAAGCGGACGAGCAAGGCCAACCAAGGCTGTGCCTCGGCCCACCGGGCGCCCCAGCGCCGGGGCGCCGGGTCTTGGCCGGTAGTCGCTGGGGGACGCACGGCCAACAGAATAGCGGTCGGTCCTGTCAGCGACCCGCAAAGGGCTTGGCTAAGCCTGGATCCACCGATGATCGCCGCAGGGAAGCACTAGACGGGTGCGATGGGCGGTCCTGGCCGGCGATGGCTACCCGGCGGCCTGCCCAGCTGGTCAGGGGCGTCCAGCGTGCCTAGCTGGCGAGCGGCGCAGTAGGCGAGGATCGGTGGATCGAGGCTAAGTCGGCGCCGTGACTTGTCGCGTCTCGGGCGCGGCGGCGGCCCGCGTCTGGGCGCGTTCGCCGGCGCCGCCCAAACGTCTCCGCCGGTCCATGGCGCCACGCCCCCCCAGACCAGCGGGCGCTGGGGATGAGTCACGCCCGGGGTCGCGGGGCGCGGAACTCCACACTTGTCGTCTCTGGCGGGAGAAGTGTGGGAATTGTCACGCCCACCCAGACCGGCGTCCAGAGGGGCAGAACCAGCAGAGGGCTCTGACCTGCGGCAACGTGGTCCGGGCGGGTTGACGGTCAAGACCCGGGCCGGCCCGGTCCGGCGGGCGACGGCAGCAAACGACACGGCACGAGACGAGGCAGGGCCGCCGGAGTCACCACGACCACGAGGCCAGGATCAGCGCCGCAGCGCTTGCCAGGGCGGCGGCCAGCGCGACCCGCCGCGGGCGGGTCCGGGCGATCCAGTGCTCGACGACGCGACATCCATGCCGGGTCTCCTCACCAGAGGGACCCCACCAGGCGATCACCAGGCCCAGCGCGACCGCCGCGGCGCCGGCCTCGGCGGCCGACGCCCCCTTTGCCCCCAGCCAGTTCACGGCGCCAAGATAGCCGCCCAGCCCCACAAGCACCGCCAATCCCACCGCAGGCAGGGCCCCCATCGCTCCTCTGACCAGATACCACGGCAGGCCCAGGGCTAGCCGGGCGCTGTCAGTGGGGCGCTGACCCCGCCTGAAGCGCCGCATCGTCAAAGCCTCGGCCGCCACCCACACGGTCCGCCCCGCGATCAAGCAGACGCTCCCGACTGCGGCCGCTCCCCAGCCGATCCAGAGCGCGAGAGCGCTGGCCAACGCCCACAGCCCGAAGGTCACCCCAGCCGCGGAAGGGGGCGGACTCGGGTAGGGAGAAAAGGGCGACGAGACGGAATCGTGCGGCGAGGCCCCGGCCGACCGTTCGCGCCGAACCGGCCGGCCCCGCCGCTCTTCGCGCGACCCCCCGCCAACCGGCGGATAGGAGGGAACGGGGCCAGGCGCGGCCACGCCACCGGGCGCGCGGGCGGACCGTGGCCGGTGATCCACCACCGCTGGGTCGCCCCAGAGCTGGTCGGTGAGGCCGTCTGGATCTTCGCCGGGCAGGAGGGGCGCGATCCGAGTGGCGGGCAGGTGCTCGTCGAGGACCTCTGGGGACTCGGGCAGGGGGGCCGTGACAACATCTTCGGGCACTTCGGACCAGACGGCCTCGGCCAACTCCGCGAGCGTCAAGCGCCGCGCCGGGTCGGCGTCCAAGCCAGCTTCGAACGCGGCGGCGAGGCCATCGGGCAGGCCGTCTGTGTCGGGCACGCCCTCCAAGACGCGCGCCAGCACGACTTCGACGCTGCCGGCGCCGTACGGCTGGCGGCCAGTCGCCGCGTTCAGCAGCAACGCGGCCGCCGCCCAGCGGTCAGAATCCGGGGTCGGGTCGCCGCCGCGCAGCAGAGCCGGGGACACGAACCCGGGCGTGCCCGCCACCAGCCCGGTGCCGGTCAGCCGGTCCGCCGAGGCCGACTGCGCGATCCCAAAATCGATGAGCACGGGCCAACCGTCACGCCGCAGCACGACGTTCGAGGGTTTGACATCCCGATGCACCACCCCGGCGGCGTGCACGGCTGCGAGGGCCTCGTCGATGTCGCGCGCCAACACCGCCAGGTCGCGGGCCGCCCACGGGCCACCCTCGGTGATGTCTCGCGCGAGCGAGATCCCGTCCACCAGCTCGGTCACGATGAAAACGTCCGCCCCGTCCAGTTCCACATCCACCACCCGCGCCACGAACGGCGAGCGGATCGCCCGTTGCGCCCGCACCTCGCGCGCCAGCCGCCGCCGCGCGGCCGGGTCAGCCGCGACGCTCGGGTGCAGGAGTTTCAGCGCCACTGGCAGCCCCTCGGCGTCTCGCGCGCGGTAGACCGTCCCAGAGGCCCCCGAGCCCAGCACACCCGCGAGCACATAGCCGCCTAGCTGGGTGCCGATCGGGAGGGTGATGGCCTGCACTCAGTCAACTTACCGCGCCGCCGCCGGTCAGCGCCGCGCGTCGGTTCGGGCAGGTCCGCAGCGGCGGCCCCGTGCGCACGATGCCGACCGGGGACGCCCGCTCTTACAGTGACAGTGGTGGCGCCTAGCGTTGAGGACATGGCTAAGACGACTCAGTTCTTGTGTTCCGAGTGCGGCTGGCGGGCCGCCAAGTGGGTGGGGCGCTGCGGGGGTTGCGGCGCTTGGGATTCAGTCGAAGAGGTGGCGCACGCCAGGCCCCGCGGGGTGACGGGCGGCGCGGCAGGGCTCGGCTTCGCAGCTGGAATCGTGGCCGGAGCTGGCGCCTTCGGCGCTGGCCGGGGCGGCGGCGCCAGTCGGAGCGGCGCGGGCGGCGGCCCCGCGACGGCCGTCGCGGTCCGGGATGTCCCGCCGGACGCGGCCAAGGCTTGGCCGACCGGATTGGGGGAGTTGGACCGGGTCTTGGGCGGCGGGATCGTGCCGGGATCCGCGGTGCTGGTCGGCGGAGAGCCTGGCGTCGGCAAGTCGACGCTGCTGTTGGATGTCGCCTCACGCGCGGCGGCCTCGGGGCGGCGAGCGCTGTACGTCTCAGGTGAGGAATCGCTCGGCCAGGTGGCGGCGCGGGCGCGCCGCGTCGGCGCGGACCATCCGGATCTCCGGCTTGGCGCCGCCGGAAGCCTTGATGAGGTGTTCGGACTGCTGGCCACGGAACAGCCGGAGCTGCTGGTGGTCGACTCGATCCAGACGATCGGCTGCGCGGAGGTCTCCGGGGCGCCTGGTGGCGTCGCCCTGGTGCGGGCCGTGACCGGCGAGCTGGTGGCCGCGGCCAAGGGGCTCGGCATGGCGTGTCTCCTGGTGGGGCATGTCACCAAGGACGGGACGGTGGCCGGGCCGAGAACGATCGAACACCTGGTGGACGCAGTCCTCCTGTTCGAAGGCGACCGGCACGCGGCTCTGCGCTGGCTCAGGGCGACCAAGAACCGGTTCGGCCCATCGGACGAGGTCGGCTGCTTCCAGATGGCGGAGGGGGGCGTCGAAGAGGTGACCGACCCGAGCGGTCTGTTCTTGGACGACAGGGACCGCCCCGCGCCGGGGACCTGCGCCGGGATCTCCCTCGATGGGCTGCGGCCGGTGGCCGTCGCGGTTCAAGCGCTCACGGCGCCGGGCGCGAAGCGGACCAAGCCGGTTCGGGCCGCCCTCGGGTTGGATGGCGGGCGTCTGGCCTTGGTGCTGGCCGTCCTCCAGGCCCGCTGCCACATCGGGTTGAGTGGCCAAGACGTCTACGTCTCGACGGTCGGCGGCATCCGCTGCGCCGATCCGGCCCTGGACCTGACGATGGCCTTGGCCTGCGCGTCCTCGAGATTCGGCGTGGCGTGGGACCCGCGCTTCGCCGCCATCGGCGAGATCGGGCTGGGTGGCCAGGTCAGGACAGTCAAGGGGATGAGCCGGCGCCTGGCCGAGGCCGCTCGGCTCGGGTTCGACCGGGTGGTGACCGGGCCGCTGGGCGCCAAGACCCGTGCCGCGGCGCCCAGCGGGCTGACGCTGATCGAGGTGGCCACGTTGGCCGAGGCCGTCGAACTGGCGCCCAGCGGCGGCGCCCGCCCGCGGCCAGCCTCGAGCCCACGAGTCAAAGATCTCGACGGGCTCTTAGCCTGGATCGAGGCTTAGCCTCGATCCAGGCTTAGCCCAAATGAGCCAAGCTCCCGGCCCCAGCGCGGCGGGTGGTGGCGAGAGTTAGGATTTCCCTCAAACCCATCAAACCGTTTGGAGACCAACGTGCCCGGCTTGAAGAACCCGACCGGCCATGACGAACTACTGCGCCGCACCCTCGAGGCGGTCGCTCCCGGGACAGGGTTGCGCGACGCGCTGGAGAGGATTCTGGCGGGACGGACCGGCGCGCTGATCGTGCTGGGCTTCGATTCGAGCGTGCAAGCGATCAGCTCCGGCGGCTTCGAGTTGGATGTGCCGTTCTCCGCGACCAGACTGCGCGAGCTGGCGAAGATGGACGGAGCGGTCGTGTTGGACCGCCAAACCGGTCGGATAGTGCGCGCCGCGGTTCAGCTGCTGCCCGACCCGGCCATCCCGACATCCGAATCGGGCACGCGCCACCGCACCGCCGAGCGGGTCGCCAAACAGACCGGCCACCCCGTGATCTCCGTGAGCCAGTCGATGCACATCGCCGCCCTGTACGTCAACGGCACGCGGCACGTGCTGCTCGACCCGGAGGAACTGTCGGCGCGGGCCAAGCAGGCGCTCGACACGCTGGCCAGCTACCGGCGCAAGCTGGACGAGGTTGAAGCCTCGCTCTCCGCGCTGGAAGTGGAAGACCTCGTGACGGCCCGCGACGTCGCCGCCGTGGCAGGCCGCCAGGAGATGGTGTGGCGCATCGGCGACGAGGTCGATTCCGTCCTCGCCGAGCTCGGCACCGAGGGGCGTCTGCTCCGCCTCCAGTTTGAAGAGCTGATCGCCGGCGTCGAGGCGGGCCGGCTGCTCCTGGCCCGGGATTACGCGTCGAGCGCCACGCCGGTCGGCGACCCAAGAGTTGTCCTCGCCCGCCTCAGCGCGATCGCGGCGCCCGCCCTGATCGAGGCGGAGGCGCTCGCCGGGGCGCTGGGCCTCCTGGGAGAGAACGGCGACCCGGACACACCCGTCTCCCCGCGGGGGTTCCGGCTCCTGTCGCGGGTGCCTGGGCTCAGCCAGACCCAAGCGAAACAGATCATCGACCACTTCGGAACACTTCAAGCCATCCTCGGCGCACCGCTCGAGGAGCTGATGCGCGTCGACGGGTTCCCGCGCGACCGGGCCAGGGCGGTGCGCGAGGGCATGTCCCGGATCGCCGAAACGGTCACCTTGGAACGATTCGTGTAGGACCCCGGGCCCATCCCGCACCGTGTGGAAAGATCGGTCTATGTCAAACGGATTGCCCTCAGACCGCTACGGCGACAGGGAGCTGAGCTGGTTGGCGTTCAACCAACGCGTGCTAGAACTGGCCGAAGACCCGGACATCCCGCTGCTTGAGCGGGTCCGCTTCCTTTCGATCTTCAGCTCCAACCTGGACGAGTTCTTCATGGTCCGCGTCGCTGGGCTGCAGCGCAGGATGGACGCCGGCATGGCGGTGACCGCCCCATCCGGGCTTAGTCCGCGACAGCTGATGGACGCGATCCAAGCGCGCTCCCACGAACTGGTGGGCCGCCAGGTGACGTGCTTCGAGGAGAAGATCCAGCCAGAACTCGCCCAGGAGGGCATCACGCTGGTCCACTGGGATCAGCTGCGGGAGAACGAGCAAGACAGGCTCGGCAAGTTCTTCCGCAAACAGATCTACCCGGTTCTGACGCCACTGGCAGTCGACCCGACCCACCCATTCCCTTATATCCGCGGGCTGTTCTTGAACCTCGCCGTCACCCTCACGGACGACAAAGGCAAGACCAACTTCGCCCGCTTGAAGATCCCGGAGACGCTGCCGCGTTTCATCGCAGTGGACGCGCGCGGCAAACCGCGCCAGCCCGCAGTCGCCGATCTCGAAAAGGGCCCCACATCGTTCGTGCCGATCGAGGAGGTGATAGCGAACCACCTCGACGAGTTGTTCCCCGGCATGGCCGTGGCGGCGTCGCACACGTTCCGTGTCACCCGCAACGAGGACGTGGAGGTCGAAGAGGACGATCGGGAGAACCTGCTCAAGGCCATGGAGCGCGAGCTGCTGCGGCGTCGCTTCGGACCGCCGATCCGCCTGGAGGTGGCCCGCGGCATCTCCGAGCAGGCCATGAAACTGCTGATCACAGGCCTGCGCATCACCGAGAAAGAGGTCTTCGAGCTGCCGGCGCCACTGGATTACACAGGGCTCAACGTGATCGCCGACCTGGACAGGCCGGATCTGACATACCCGCCATTCGTGCCCGGGACCCACCCCAACCTCGCCGAGGTGGAAAGCTCCGAGCCAACCGACATCTTCGCCGCGATCAGAGCCGGCGACCTGTTGCTCCACCACCCGTACGACTCGTTCTCAACCTCGGTCCAGACGCTGCTCGCGCAAGCCGCCGCCGACCCGGACGTGCTCACGATCAAACAAACCCTCTACCGCACCTCAGGCGACTCGCCCATCATCGACTCGCTGATCGACGCCGCCCAAGCGGGCAAACAAGTCCTGGCGCTGGTGGAACTCAAAGCGCGCTTCGACGAGGAGGCCAACATCACTTGGGCCCGCAAGCTCGAAGAGGCCGGAGTCCACGTGGTCTACGGTGTGGTCGGCCTGAAAACCCACTGCAAGCTCATGCTGGTGGTCCGTTCCGAGGCGGGCCAGCTCAACCGCTACGTCCACGTCGGCACCGGCAACTACAACCCCAAGACCGCCCGTCTGTATGAGGACTTGGGCCTGCTGACCAGCGACCCTGAAGTCGGCCAGGACGTCACAAGGCTCTTCAACCAGCTGTCCGGCTACGCCCCCGCGTCGACGTTCCAACGCCTGCTGGTGGCGCCCACCTCGATCCGTTCGGGCCTGATCGAGCGGATCGAACGCGAGATCGCGAACCGCCAGGCCGGCCTGGACGCTTGGATCAAAATCAAGGTCAACTCGGTGGTCGACGAGGCCACAATCGACGCCCTGTACCACGCGTCGCAGGCGGGCGTGCCAGTGGACATGGTGGTCCGAGGCATTTGCGCGGTCCGCCCAGGAGTCCCCGGGCTCTCCGAGAACCTCAGGGTCCGTTCCATCCTGGGCCGCTTCCTAGAACACGCCCGGGTCTACGCGTTCGCGAACGGCGGCGAGGCGGACGTGCTGATCGGTTCGGCGGATCTGATGCACCGCAACCTCGACCGCCGCGTAGAAGCCCTGGTCAACCTCACCACCCAGGAGCACATCACCGAGCTGCTGGACATGCTGGACCTGTCGATGCAACCCACCATCGCGGCGTGGTCCCTCGGTCCGGACGGCTCCTGGCAAGCGAACCGCTGGGACCTCGAGGGCCGGCCGCTCGAGGACATCCAAGCCGCGTACATGGCCAGGCGGCGACGCTCCGGCGCCAGAGTCCGTTGAGCGCGATGACCAGTTCGAACGGAAACAGGGAGACCCAGCCCGCCACCGTCGGCGTCGACGCCGCCGGCGCGATCGTGTGGCGCGTCCGGCAGGGCCGCCTCGAGGTCCTCCTAGTGCACCGCCCGCGCTACGACGATTGGAGTTGGCCGAAAGGCAAACTCGAGCCCACAGAGGATCTCATCACCTGTGCCTGGCGCGAGGTGCTCGAAGAGACAGGCCGCCAAGTCGTGATCGGCCGGCCGCTGCCGAAAGTCTCGTACCCGCTGGCCAGCGGGCGCATCAAAACTGTCTACTACTGGGCAGCGCGCTTGGCGGACGATGCCGACAGCCCGGCTTTGTGCGCCCGACAGCCAGTTCGCGTCACCTCACGCCGGGAGGTCGACCGCACCCGGTGGCTGCCGCTGCCTCAGGCGTTGCGGCGGTTGACCCGCGCCACAGACCGCGTGCCGCTGCTCAAACTCCGCGACCACCACGCGCGCGGCGAGTTGGAGACGCGACCGGTCGTGATCGTGCGCCATGCCCAAGCGGAGCCGCGGGCGGGCTGGACCAAGCCGGACGGGGAACGCCCCCTGACGGACGTGGGGCGATCGCGGGCGCGCGGCGAAGCGGAACTGCTCGCGGCGCTGGGCGTGCGGCGGGTCATCTCCTCGCCGTGGATCAGATGCAAGGCGACGGTCCGGGTCTTCGCGAACCGGGCGCGGCTGGCGGTGACCACATCCCGCTGGCTGACCGAGACGGAAGCGAAGGAACGGCCCGAACGGGTCGTCGGCCTGATGCGCCGGGTCCTCAAAGGGGGACCTCCGGTGGTGCTCTGCTCGCACCGGCCGGTCCTGCCGCTGCTGCTCGGAGTCGTGGCGGAACGTGCCTCCGGCCGGGTCCACCGGGCACTGGCCGTGGGGCCACTGGCGACCGGCGAGGCGGCGATCGCTCACACTGTGCGCACATCCGGTGGCAAGATCAAAACCGTCGCGCTCGACAGGGTGCGGCCGCCGCTGATCCAGCGCGGCCGTTGAGCCGCCAGGGGGCCGGCGCCCCCGGAGCGAGACGACTACGCTGGCCAGGTGGCTGAGATCCCTTCGCTCCCGCGGAACGCCGCGCGCCCGGCGGTGGCGGTCGACATCGTCGCCTTGACCGTGCGCGCCGAACGCTTGACCGCCCTGTTGGTGACGCGCCTCCTTGAACCGTTCGAGGGGCGGCCCGCGCTGCCCGGCGGATTCGTCCTCCGCCGCGAGACCCTGCGGCAAGCCGCTCTGCGCGAACTGGCGGAGGAGACCGGCATGGCGCCCCCCGGCCACTTAGAGCAGTTGCGCACCTACGGCCCGATGGGCCGCGACCCGCGCGGGGACGTGCTGACCGTGGCCTACCTGCTGCTGGCCCCGTCGTGGGACACCCCCGCGGCGGGCGGCGACTCCGCCCGCGCCGATTGGGTGCCGGTGCAAGACGCCCGCGGGCTGGCGTTCGACCACGACCGGATCCTCGCCGACGGTCTCGAACGCGCGCGCTCGAAGCTCGAATACACCGCGCTGGCGCTGTCATTTGTGCCCGAACGTTTCACGATCGGGCAGCTCAGGCGCGTCTACGAGGCGGTCTGGGGAACACCGATCGACCCGCGGAACTTCTCGCGCAAGGTGCTAGGGAGCAAGATCGTGGAACCGACCGGCGAATTCCTGGCGCCGTCGACCGGCCGGCCCGCCGCTCTGTACCGCGCGATCGCGGATCTGGATCCCGCCGCGACGGTGTTGAACCCGCCCATCTGGCGTTCCGCACGCGGCGGTTAGCCGGCCGGGCAGCGCTCCTGGCGGTCTCGTTGAATCGTCGAGAACGCCTCGGTGAATCCCTCGAAATTGGAGTCGGCGACGGCGCGATCACCCCGCGCTGTCTGCCACATGGTGTCCGCCTCGCGGATCAGCAGCGCCCACTCGTCCGCCAGCTCAGCCGGCGCCTGCTCCGCGATAGAGGTGTAAAGCTCGATGGCGTCCGCGGTCGCGGCCTCGTCGCCGTCGATCAGGAGCTTGGCGTCAAGCACAATCCCTGGTTGGGCGATCGCCTCGCAGTACGCCGCGGCGTCGAAGCCGCCGTCAACCCCGCCGCGGCCCGCGCACGCCGCCAGGCCGGCCAGGCCAGCGAGGCCGGTGAGCGCCGCGGCGGCGAAGACCACGAACGTCCTTCCCCTCTGCGCCATCAGAGCATCGCCCCGATCCCTTGGAACATCAAGAAACAGACGATCGCGGTCAGGGCGGCCATCGGCATGGTCAGCAACCAGGCGACCACAATGTTCTTGGCGACGCCCCAACGCACAGCGGACAAGGACCGGGTGGCGCCAACGCCCATGATCGCGGAAGTGATCGTGTGCGTGGTCGAGATCGGGGCGTGGATCGGCGTGAAAGCCGCCAAGTAGAGCACTGTGGCGCCGACCGCCTCGGCGACGAACCCGCGGGCGGGATCCAACTCGATCACACGCCGACCAAGCGTCCGCATGATCCGCCAACCGCCGGAATAGGTCCCAGCGGAGATGGCGCAAGCGGCCAGCGCCTTGATCCAAAACGGGATGCCGTCGCCGGGTTTGTTCCACCCGACCGCCAGCGACGCCATGAAGATCACGCCCATGGTCTTCTGGGCGTCCTGCAGCCCGTGGCCCAACGCCATCGCCGAAGACGATCCGATCTGCGCCAGCCTGAAGCGGGCCAGAGTCCGGTGCGGCTGGGAGTTGCGGAAGATCCACAACACCGCGACCATCCCGAAGAAGGCCAGCGTGAAACCGACCGCGGGGGAGGCGACCATCGGGATGATCACCTTCTCGACAATCTTGGCCCACTGGACCTCGACGTTCTCCCAGTTGATGATCACGGCGCCCATCCCGGCGCCCGCCAGACCGCCGATCAACGCATGAGATGACGACGACGGCAAGCCGAACCACCATGTCACGAGGTTCCAAGTGATGGCCCCGATCAGCGCGGCCATCACGATGGACAACTGCTGATGCTGCCCCAAGCCGTCCAAGTTGACTATCTGGGTGGCGATGGTCTCGGCGACCGCGGTTCCGAGCAGCGCGCCCACCAAGTTCATGAGAGCCGCCATGGTCAAGGCCGCCCGCGGCCGCAGCGCCCTGGTCGAGACCGCGGTCGCGATCGCGTTGGCCGCGTCATGGAAGCCGTTCGTGAAGTCGAACGCCAACGCGATCGCCATGACTGCGACTGCTAGCGCGATCTCCGGAGTCATCGACGTTCAGGATTCCTTCAACGCGATCGTCTCGACGGTGTTCGCGACCTTCTCGAAGGCGTCCGCGGCCCGCTCCAGAGCTTCGATCAGCTCCTTCAGCTTCATCACGTGGATGGCGTCGGTCTCGGACTCGAACAGGTCCGCGAGCAACGCGCGATAAGCGCGATCGGCCTGGTTCTCGAGGCGATTGATCTCAACCCAGTAGTCGGACAGCCCGTCGAGGGACCGCAGACGCGGCATCGCCTCTGCGGTCTCCTGCGCGGCGCGGCGCAGCAGCGAGATCTGCTTGCCGGTCTTCTTCGGCAGCCGCGTGATCCGATACAGCACGATCAGGTCGGCCGCTTCCTCCATGTAGTCCATGCAGTCGTCGAGGGCGGACGCCAGGTCGTAGATGTCATCCCTGTCGAACGGCGTCACGAACGTCGAGTTCAGCTTCTTGATGATGGCGTGGGCTTGGACGTCCGCGTTGTGTTCGATTTCGCGGAGTTGGGCGGCCAGGTCGACCCGTTCGTCGAAGTCTGCGTCAACCATCTGGCCCAGCATGTCCGCGCCGCTGACCAGGAGCCGCGCCTGGGCGGCCAACATGTCGAAGAACGAGACATCTTTGGGTGTGAAGCTGAACCTCACGCGCGCTCCTAAACTTGCGACAGCTGACTGGCCACCGACAAGCCTAAGCGATCGCGCCGCGACGCGGCCACGCCATGGGTTCTCCACGCCGCACCCTAGGGGCTTGCGGCCTGCCACGGCGCCCCGTGGACAATAGACACCATGCCCGATCTCATCCGGCGCACGGTATGCGAACAGATCAAGCTATCCGCGGAGCGATTCGGCGTCCGAACGGCGTTCGCCTTCCCGAAGGAAGGCAAGCGCCTCAGCTACGCCGAACTCGACGCCGCGACGGACGCCACCGCCCGGGCGCTGCTCGCGTTGGGGCTCGGCCAGGGTTCCCACATCGGCATTTGGGGTCCCAACACGTCCCGTTGGCTCGTGTTGGCCCTCGCCGCGGCGAAGATCGGCGTGGTGTTCGTCCCGCTCAACACCTCGTACCGCTTCCGCGAGCTGAGCGACATCGTCGAGCGCGCGGACGTCGACTGCTTGTTCGTGATGGACCAGTTCAAAGGCGAGGACTGCTGGGAGATCTCGCGCGGCTTCCGCCCGCGCAGCGCCCAGTTCCCCCAACTGGCGGAGGTGATATCGATGGGGTTGGACGATGCCGACGGACGGCATCGCACATGGGCTTCGTTCGCGCGTGGGGCGGCCGAAGCGTCTGACGAGACGTTGGCGCGGGCGCAAGCGCGGATCGCGCCTGAGGACGACTACATCATCCAATACACGTCCGGGACCACGGCGCGGCCGAAGGGCGTGGTCTTGTCGCAGTTCTCCGCTTTGAACATGGGCGCGGCGTTCGGGCAGATCATGGGGCTCCACCAGGGGGATGTGACCTGCGTCCCGCTGCCGCTGTTCCACTGCTACGGCAATGTCCTGACGTTGCTGAGCGGCCTGGTGGTGGGCGCCGCCACCGTCTACCTGCCGCATTTCCGGACGGGCGACACTCTGGCGGCGCTCGAGGAGGAGCGCTGCACGGTTTTCCAAGGTGTGCCCACAATGCATTTGGCGCTGGTCAACGCCCCGGAGAGGGCGACATGCGATCTGGGCGCGTTGACCAAAGGCGGGATCGGCGGGGACTCGTGCCCGCCGGCTGTGGTCGAGCTGATCGCCGCTCAACTCGGCATGCCGCAGCTCACCCAGGGCTACGGGCTGTCCGAGGCGGCGTCGCTCTGCCTCATCTCCGACGTCACAGACACGGCTGAACACCGGATGCGGACCGTGGGTTACCCGGTGCCGGGCACCGAGGCGATGATCTGGAACTCCACGACGGGCGCGCCGGCCGCCCGCGGGACGGTGGGCGAGATCCTGGTGCGCGGGATGGGTGTCATGAAGGGCTATTACAAAGCTCCCGACCTGACCGCCGCGACAATCGACGCCGACGGCTGGTTGCACACCGGGGACCTCGGCAAACAAAACCCCGACGGCTCTTATCAGTTCACCGGCCGGATCAAGGACATCATCATCCGGGGCGGCGAGAACATCTCGCCGAGTGAGATCGAGGAGTTGATGACACAGTGGGACGGCGTGAGCGCCTGCCAGTGTGTCGGGGTCCCCGACCGGCTCATGGGCGAGGACGTGGCCTGCTGCTTGATCCCCGTCGACGGTCGGGACTTCTCGCCCAGCGCCGTGCGAGCCTACGTCGCCAGCCGCTTGGCCAGCTTCAAGGTCCCGAAACACGTGTTGACAATGGACAGCTTCCCCCTCAACGCCGCGGGCAAGGTGGTCAAGAGCGAGTTGGCGCTCAAAGTGGCGCAGATGTTAGGCCTCCCCGGCGAACTGTGACCGGCCCGGCGCACGATGCCGTCCGGGCGGTGGGGTTTGGCGCCGTTCCGCGGCAGCGGGGCTGGGCGGACGGGGCTGAGTTGGCGGGGCCGCGGAGCGCCTGACGGCGCGTAGGCCGCTCGTAGCGGCTGATGTTGGAGCCCGGGGCTACCGCGGCCCTGCCGCGCTCAAGACTAGCGCCTCGGCGCCGGAACCACTTCCCCGGCCGGGCGGGTCTCGCCTCGGCCGCCAGCGGGCCGGGGCCTCGGCCGTGGGGCCGAGTCTCACCCGTTCGGGTTCCCGCGCGATCTCGGAGCGGGCCGGTGGGCCCGCGGGGCAGGCTAAGCCTGGATCCAGGCTAAGCCTCGATCCAGGCTAAGCGACGGCGATCTCCTCGCCCAGCGCCGCCTCCGCCTCAAGCGCGCGCAGGTCTTCTTCGGCGCGGACCCGCCGGCGTTCCTTCGGCGCGTCGAACCGGTACCCGACGTTCCGCACGGTGCCGATCAACTGGTCGTTCTCTGGGCCAAGCTTCGCTCTGAGCCTTCTGACGTGCACGTCGACAGTGCGGGTGCCCCCGAAGTAGTCGTAACCCCAGACCTCTTGGAGGAGTTGGGTGCGAGTGAAGACGCGGCCGGGGTGAGCGGCCAAGTAACGCAGCAGCTCGAACTCCTTGTAAGTCAGGTCAAGAGTCTGGCCGTGCAGCTTCGCGGTGTAGGCGACCGGGTTGATCACCAGATTCCCCTGGGAGATCGCCTCGACGGGCGCGTCCGCGCCGAGCGTGACCGGAGTGGCCAGGGCCAGGCGGATGCGGGCCTCGACCTCGGCCGGCGAGGCGTTCGCCAAGATGAAGTCGCGGGCGCCCCATTCCGCGGTCAGGGCGGTCAATCCGCCCTCAGTGACAATGAGCAACAGAGGCACCGTCAGACCAGTCACCTGGAGCAACCGCGCGCTCGCCCGCGCGGACTGGAGATCCTTGCGGGCGTCCAGCACAATCAGGTCCGTGCTCGGCAGGTCCACGAGGGACGAGGGGTCCATTCCCATCGCTCTGACCCGGTGGGGCAAGAACTCTAGCGCTGGCAGAACGGCGCTGCCGCCCCCTGGGTCAGTGGCCAGCAGCAAGATCTCCGCCATGCCTGGCTCCTTTGTAGTGTTGTCTTTGAACAGCTCGGTCCTGACCATTTAACTATGCCTGGAGGCTATATGCCCAGATACGTCCGCCTGGCGATCATCGCCGTGGTCGGATTCTTGCCCGCCGGCGGCGTCTTAGTGGGCGCGGCGGCAGGTTCGGCCAGCGTTGGCGTGGTCGCCGCCGGGGCTATCCTGGCCGCCGCGTTAGCGGTCGGCTGGCCCGACTTGGCCGGTGTCCCGGCGCCGGGGACCGCCGTTTTGGTCCTCGCCGGCACCGCTGCGGTAGCCGTCTCGCTCGCGGCGTTGACGAGCGTCTCCGATTCAGCCGTGCTGATCGCGATCGCGCTAGGGTTCCCGGCCGCGGTCGGCCGGGAGCTGGGGCGGCGGGCGCCGCGCCCGGGCCTGGTCTGGTCTCTCGCCGCGACAGCGTGCGGAGTGATGGCCCTGGCGGCGACCGCCCTCTGGGTGACGGCGGCTCGGATCGACCGCTTCTTGGATCTCGCGCTGGCCGCCGGCTGCGGGGTGGCCGCGTCAGCTTTGGCTTTGGCCGCGAGCGCCGCCCTGAAGAGCCGCTGGCGGTTTGAGATCGGGGCGGCGGCCGGTTTCGCTTTGGCCTGCGGCGGCGGGGCGCTCTTGTCTTTGTCCCAGGCGACACCTTGGTGGGCCAGCGCCAGTGTGGCCGCGGCCGCGAGTGTGGCCCCCGCGGCGGTGTGGCTGGTCGGCGGGTCGGGCGCCGCGTTCAGCGGGCCCGTGCGGTGGCGCGACGCCGCTTTGGCCGCCATTCCTGCGGCTGTCGCGGCGGTCCCGGTCTGGGCAGCCCAATTGATGCGCTGAAGCCGCCAGCCCGCGCCCGCCGACGCGCCCTCATGGCGCCTTTTCGCGGCCCAGCCTCGGCGTCACGACTACTATTCGCTTCCATGGGATGGGCTGGGTTCGTCGCCGCGCTGCTGGTCGCGGTGACGCTAGGCGGGTGGGCGGCGCACGCCGCCCGGCGGATCTTCAAGACGTGGACACCGTGACCGCCCAGAGCCACGAGACCACACCACGCGAGGTCCGCCCGATCGCCTGGCTCTGCGGCGTCTGGCGGGGCGAGGGGTCCATCGGCTACGGACCCATCCCGAACGGACGTGTCTCCCAACAGCTCACATTCGCCGTGGCCGACGGCCCATACCTGGCTTACACCGCCAAGACCTGGCTGCTGGCCGCCGACCCCGCCGACGGCTTCAGCGAAGGCGTCGCCGGCCCGGCCGACGCCCGGACCGCTCCGGCCACCTGGGCCACCCCAGCCGAACCGGCTGTCGGCGCCACGCCCACCAGCGCGACGGTCGACGGCATCGGGCACAGGTCGCCCGACGTCTCTAAACCCAAGCCTTGGCACGAGGAGTCGGGCTATTGGCGCGTCCTCCCAAGCGCGAGCCGCAAACCGCCGCTCGAGTTGGAGGTCCTGATCGCTGACGCGGCCGGTTTCCTCAGCCTTTACGTCGGCGAGGTGAGCGGCCAGCGCGCCTCCCTCGGCACCGACGCGATGATGCGCACCGCGAGCGCGCCCCCGGTCGGCGCCGCCACCCGCCTCTACGGCCTCATCCAAGGCGACCTCCTTTGGACGTGGGACATCGCCGGTTTCGAACTCGAGCTGGGCTCGTACATGGCGGTCAGTCTCAGCCGCGTCGAGGGCTGATGGGCCGCCACGACTTCGCCGACCAGCGCGCGTTCGCTCGTGGCGAAAACGTCTATGCGATGCCCGATGCCGTGCGCTTCGTCTCCCTCGCCGGCCCCGACGCGCTCGCCCTGGTGGCCGCCTTGACCACCCTCCCGCCCGGTGTCACGCCGACGGCTGACGGCCAAGAGGCGCTCGCGTTGGACGCCCGGGGCCACATCCTCTTCGGGATGACGGCGCTTCCGGTCGGGACGGACTGGCTCGTCATCACCGACGCCCCCGCGGAGGAACTCGCCGAACACTTCAGGTCGCGGCGTTTCCGCCGCCGCGTCGAGATCACGGCGCGACCGGACCTGCGGGCTTTGGTGGCGCCCGGTCCCATCCGCGCCGCGCCCGCCACCGACCCGGGCGCGGCGACCGACCCGGATCCGGCGCCCGCGGCGCGGGGCGCGGCCGGCCGCGTGGCGACCCGGGACGAGCCGTGGCGGGCGGCGCTTCCCGAGGCTCTCGGCGAGGCACGCGACTGGTGGCCGGGTGCGGCGGGGCGACCGGACGGCATCGGACCGCGGTATGCCGTGGGAGGCGACCATCCAGGAAGAGCGTGGGCGGGCCTCGCGATCTATCCGGTCCCGGCGAGCGCGACGGACGAACTCGCGGCACGGCTGGGGCGTCGGCAGATCGACCCGGCGGCGTTGGAGGCGCTGCGGATCGCGGCGTGGCGGCCGCTGGCGAGCAGCGAGGCGGCCGACGGCAGGACGCTCCCGCATGAGCTCGATTGGCTACGTGGCGTGGCGGCGCTGGACTCCGGCTGCTATCCGGGACAAGAGACCGTGGCGAAGATCGTGAACCTTGGCAAACCGCCGCGTCGGCTGGTGTTCTTGCATCTGGACGGCTCTAGCGCGACCCTGCCGGCGGCCGGAGCGCCGGTGTGGTTGGCGGACCCGCGCGGGGACACGCCTGACGCAGTGGACGCGGAGGGCCGCCTGGGCGGCCTGGGCGGCCTGGGCGGCGGCGAGTTGGGGCGCGTGACCGCGGCAGCAGCCCATCACGAGCTGGGGCCGATCGCATTAGCCCTGATCAAACGGGACACTCCGCTCGACGCGCGGTTGGGCGTCGGCGCCGCGGACGCACCCGGTGGCGCGGTCGCCGCTAGCCAGATCGCAGTGGTGCCGCCCAGCGGTGAATCCGACGCGCGGCCGGCTCGGCACGGGGCGCCACCGCGGTCCCGGAAACGAATCCTGGGACGGTGATCCACTCCTGGGCGGCGGGCGTGAGACAAGTTCCGTCACCCACAGGCCGGGTGTTCGGCGTCGCGTTCTTTGTCTAGGTTGGTTCAGCTGGGCGTGGCGAGAGGATCCACGGCTGGAGACGCGACGCAGCACAACAATTTGGGCGACGCCGTGAGGCTTGGACGCCTTGGCGGCTGGCGGACAGGCGGCTGGCGGACAGGCGCCTGGTGATCGGGCTGCGATTGCGCTTGAGCAGCCATTTCGAGGCGCGGTCGTTGTATCGCCTGTTCGACCGGTTCACTCCCACCACAATCGGGCGGGGAAACGAATGTGGGAGTCTCGGATTCACGGGCTTTCTCCCAGCGGATTCCAATCATCCAATGAGACAAGCGTGCCAAGGTGGTTCGCGAGCAGCCGACCGGAAGGAATCCCCCATGTTCGCTCGAATACGTCAGCGGGTCTCGCCTGGGCCTGGCCCGGGCGCAAGCGCGCGGGGCGGCGCCGCGCGCCAAGGTCCCGGCGCCGCCTCGGCGACAGGTGAAGACCGAAACGCCACACGCCGCCGACGGCGGCGCTGGCCTTGGCTGGTGACCTGCAGCGCCGTCCTAGTGGCCGGCGTCAGCTCCTATTGGTTCTTGTGGGGCATGCCCGGCGCGGAGGCGGATGTCGACACAGTCATCACCCAGACGGCCACAGCCAGCCTGCAGACGCTCGACAAGTCGGTCTCGGCGACCGGCGCCATCACCCAGACAGTCAATGAGACCGTGTCGTTTGAGGCCAGCGGAACCGTCCTGAGCGTCGACGTGGCGGCCGGGGACATGGTCGAGGAGGGGCAGACACTCGCCACCATCGACACGTTGCGGCTAGACGCCGCCCTCCTGGAAGCGGAAGCCTCGCTGGCGCAAGCCGAAGCTTCGCTGGCGCAGGCCGAAGCCGCCCAGGACAGCTCCACCGTGTCAGACGCCAAGATCGCGGCGGCCGAGGCGCAGGTGAAGGTGGCGGAGGCCAACCTCGAGACAGCCGAAGCGAACATGGCGGACGCGGTCCTGGTGGCGCCGGCAGCCGGGCAGATAACTTCGGTCGGCGTCGCCGTGGGGGACTCGGTCGGGTCGTCTTCGGTGTCCTCGGCCGGCGGCGCCGGCGGGTCGGCGGCCGCTATGGGAGGCGCTGCCGGGGCATCCTCTGGGTCCTCGACAGCGGCGTTCACCATTGTGGGAAGAGACGCTTGGTCGATCGACTTGACAGTCTCGGATTCCGACATCGGCCTGCTTGAGATCGGGGGCCAGGCCGAGATCACGGTGGACGGCGTCAGCGACACGGTGTTCGGGGTCATCTCCTCGCTCGGGCGAGTCGCGTCGACGTCCGCTGGCCGCGCCGTCTTCCCCGTGACAGTCCAGGTCACCGGGCAACCGGAGGGCCTGTTCGACGGCTTGAGCGCCACGGTGGAGCTGATTTACGAACGGCGCGTCGGCGTGTTGACAGTGCCGCTCAACGCCGTCCAGACGGTCGACGGCATCGCCTACGTCGACAAGATGGTCGATGCCGTGGCCACCAGAACCGAGGTGACCGTCGGGGAGACCGCCGGTTCGTTGATTGAGATCACATCCGGCCTGGCCGAGGGCGACGAGGTCCAGATCACGGTGGCGCTCAGCACTGGATCCTCTGAGACCAACAGCGGCCAAAGCGATCAGGGCTTCCAGATGGGACCGGGCGCCGGCTTCGGCGGCGACATGTCCTTCGGGAACATGCCCGGCCAAGGCGGCGCCCCCGCAGGCGGAGGGTTCCAGATGGGCGGAGGGGGCATTCCCAATGGCTGAGATGGAGATCCTGCGACTAGAGAACGTGCGCAAGGTGTACTCCAGCGGGGACATCGAATTTGAGGCGCTGCGTGGGGTCAGCCTGTCCGTCGGCGAGGGCGAATACGTCTCCGTGGTGGGGCCGTCCGGGTCAGGCAAGTCCACGCTCATGAACATCCTCGGCTGTCTGGATGTGGCGACCGAAGGGCGTTATGAGATCGCCGGCGAGGATGTCAGCCAGATGGCTGAGGCTGAGTTGGCGGATGTCCGGGGCCGCCGGATCGGCTTCGTCTTCCAACAGTTCAACTTGTTGCCTTCCATGTCGGCGTGGCGCAATGTCGAATTGCCGTTGTCTTACGCCGGCGTCGGGCCGGCCGAGCGCAAGCGCCGAGCCGTCGCGGCGCTTGAAAGCGTGGGGCTTGGCGACAAGATCGACAACCGGCCGGGCCAACTGTCCGGCGGCCAGCAGCAGCGCGCGGCCATCGCCCGGGCGCTGGTGACCGAGCCGATGCTGTTGTTGGCGGATGAGCCGACGGGCAACCTCGACTCGGTCTCGGCGCGGGAGATTCTGGACCTCTTCGATCAAGTGCATAGCAGCGGGCGGACCATTGTGCTGATCACGCATGACTGGGATGTGGCGAGCCGGACTGGCCGGTCGATCGAGGTCAGGGACGGGATGATCTTGGAACGTAGTCGGCTGACCGAGTCAGCCAAGGCGGCCAAACCGGCGGCGCCTGACGAGCTGACCGAACTTGACGAGCCCCAGATGGCGCAGGTCGGCGAGTCATGAGCTGGGGGGAGACGATCCGCACCGGTTTGTCCGCCATCCGTTCGCACGCCATGCGTTCGGTTCTGACGATTGTCGGAATCCTCATCGGCATAGCCGCCGTGATTTTGACTGTGGGACTCGGTTTGGGCACCCAGAAGGACGTGTCGGAGTCGATTTCCTCGCTCGGCTCGAATCTGTTGATCGTCAGGCCGGGGTCGGTCACCAGTTCAGCTGGCATTCGCGGCGGTTTCGGCTCTTCAACAAGCTTGACCATGGACGATGCCGCCGCCTTGGGTTCCGTCACGGCCGCGCCAGACATCGCCGGGGTCGCGCCGGAGGCCTCAACTTCGGTTTCTTTGGAGAACGGTGACACCAACTGGACCACCACCGTCACTGGCACCACCACGTCATGGCCCCAGGTGCGTTCCCGGACGCTGGCGCAAGGCGAGTTCTTCTCCGAGGCCGACGCCGAAGCCGGCGCGAGCGTGATCGTGCTGGGTTCAGAGACGGCCGTGGAACTGTTCGGCACCCCTTGGGCGGTGGGCCGTTCGCTGACCATCGACACGGCCACCTATGAGGTCGTCGGTGTGCTGGCGGAGCAAGGATCGTCTGACGACACCAACTTGGACGATTTAGCCGTCGTGCCGATGACGACCTATTCCGCCCAGGTGTCGACCTCCACCACAGGCACGTCAGTCCAGACGCTGTATATCCAGGCCACAGCCCAGCACACGCTGTCCGCGGCCTACCAAGAGGCGGAGACGCTGTTGCTCAACCTGCATGGGATCACCGACCCGTCGGCGGCGGACTTCTCGATCTCGTCGCAGGACGCGCTGGTGGCCACCGCCACCGCGGTTTACCGCACCTTGACTGTGCTGCTCGTGGGCATCGCGGCGATCGCCTTGCTGGTGGGCGGGATCGGCGTGATGAACATCATGCTGGTCTCGGTGACCGAGCGGACCCGCGAAATAGGGCTGCGCAAGGCGCTGGGCGCCAAACCTTATGCCATCCGCCGCCAGTTCCTGGTCGAGGCCACCACCCTCGGATTGGTCGGCGGGGTGCTGGGCGTGGGCCTGGGTGTCACGCTGGCGGTTTTTCTGCCAAACGTGCTCGGATCGTCGATTGTCGTCTCGTGGCCGGCGGTGTTCGGGGCCCTGGCGGTGGCGATTGGGATTGGCGTGGTGTTCGGCGTGTATCCGGCCACCCGCGCGGCCAAACTGGCGCCGGTCGACGCGCTGCGGGCTGAATGAAATCGAAACCGGTGTGGATCTCTTGGAAGATATGGAGTCGCTCATGAAACTGTCACTGAAGATTCGGGCCGGCGGCCTCGCCGCCGTGGGGGTGGTCGCATTGGGCACGGCCGGACTGGTTTTGGTCGGCTGCGCGGGTGACGGGGAACCCTCGGGGACCGGGTCGCCGACAACCCAATCCGCCCAATCGGCGCCGCCGAGCGCCGCGGCGGTTGAGCGCGATCCGGGCGTCACCGGCGCCATCGCCGCCGTCACGGACAGCCTGCTCCAAGTGCAGGACTCGGAGAAGCAGACGGCCGTCGCCTATTCGGCGGAGACGGTGATCACCGAGCAGGTGGCCGGCACAGCCGCGGACGTGGTGGTCGGGAGTTGCGTGGTGGCCACCGGCCAGGCGGCGGCCTCGGCCGACGGCGCCACCGCCGAGCAGGAGACCTTCGCGGCCGCGACCGTGACCGTGACGCCGGCCGAAGCCGATGGCGCCTGCGCGGGCGCCGGTTTCGGCGCCGGTGGCGGCCAGCCGGGCGTCGGCGGCGGCGATTGGCAAGGCGGACTGCCGGGCGACATGCCCTCCGGTGGGGCTCAGGACAGGCCCTCCGGGATGCCTGACGACATGCCCTCGGGCTTTCCCTCCGGGATGCCGTTCGACGACCAGTCCGGTGACAGCTCCGCGGGACCGGGTTTCTCCGGCGGCGGCGCGCCGGGTGGCGGGATGCTCGCCAATATGGCGTTTGGGCTGGTGACGGCCGTCGACGGCGACACGGTCACGGTGGACCAGTCGGCCCAGCCGACATTCGGCGGCCAGGGCGGCGCAACGCCATCGGCGGAAGGTCAAGCCGCCGCCGCGACCCGCAGTTTCACCATCGCCGAAGCCGAGATCACGACGACCAAGACAACTGATTCGTCGGCTTTGCGGGTGGGCCGCTGCGTGGTGGCCCAAGGCGAGACCTCAAGTTCCGGCCAGGTCAGCGCCGAATCCCTGATGGTCTCCGACCCGGGCGAAGACGGTTGCACCAGCGCATCCCGCGGTTTCACGGCCGGCCAGCGCGGAGGGGCCGCAGGCGCCCGAAACAGCGGCGGCGGGGCCTGGCCGCCCGACTCGTCAAGCCAGTCTTTGCCCGGTGATCCGAGCCAGTCGGGGCGTTGGCCCGGCCCAGGGGCGTCGGGTGACGCCGATGCCGGCGGCGCCCCAGACGGTTGGGCGCGAACCCAGGATGATCCGGCGGTCGCGGATGAAGGAGATCTGATATGAGTCGGACTTCAGCACGAGGCGGCCGGGGCCGCACGGACGCCGCCACTTCGCGCCGTCGCGCCTCCGGCCGGCGGGTCTTGGTCGGCGTGGTCGTCGGCGCCGTGGCTCTGGGCGGCGCCGGGACGGCGGCATATGCCCTGCTCCGGCCTTCCGGCCCGGAGTATCGCACAGCAGTCGCCGGCTCTGGCTCGGTGGTGCAACAGGCCTCCGGCGTTGGAACGGTTGGACTGGTGTCTGATCACCGGGCCGCGTTCCAGGTGGCAGGAGTGGTCGGCTCGGTCGATGTCGCCGTGGGAGACACCGTGGTGGCGGGGCAGACCCTGGCCACCTTGGACCAGACCGACCTGGACGAATCGGTCCAGGCAGCCGAAGAGGCGCTGGCCGAAGCCGAGGATCAACTGGCCACCGACCTAGAGGATCAAGCCTCCGGCACGTCATCGTCCACCAGTTCCACGACTAGCCAAGCCACCGTCGTGAGCGCCGCCACCACCACGACTGCGGGCAAGGCCACCTCCAGCACAGTCGTCACCGCCAGTCACATCAACTCGGCCGGTGGCGCCCAAGCGGGGGTCTCCGGCGTCGACCCCAGCGGAGCCTCGGCCCAAACGGACACGCCGGCCGGCGCGGGGATCAGCGACTCCGAACAGGTGGAGGCGGCAGCCGATGCCGTCAAAGCGGCCCAAGCCGAGTTGCTCGCCGCGTATGACGTGGCCAGCGGATTGTTGGCGGCGGCGGCCGGCGGCCTTGAAACGTCCCAAGCGGCCTGCGCCAGCTTCCTCGCAGCCGTGTTCCCAAGCGCCGCCGGCGCCGAGGATGGCGAGGACGGCGGAGCCACCGGCGACGGCGGAGCCACCGGCGACGGCGACAGCGCGGCCGCCAGTGACGGCGCAGCCGAACTGGCCGCCATCCAACAGTCGCTGAAGGACTGTCAGGCCGCCATCGCCGCGACCCAGGCCGGTCAAAGCGCCTTGGGCGCGGCTCAACTGGACTTGATGGATAAAGCTGCCACGCTCAACGCGGCCGTCGACGAATTGCTGACGGCGGTGAAAAACGCGGGGACCGATTCGGG
>JAITLE010000011.1 GCA_031278075.1 Bifidobacteriaceae bacterium
GTCTATCAACTCCCAAACCATCAGCTCGCCACCAGCCAAAACCTCGACGTGACCATCCCGCAACCCCGCAAAACGCTGGCCGGTGTGGTCCACCGCGAACGACTCCCAGCTACTCGCCGCCTCGGTCGCGCCGATCGGCGTAGCCGTGCCGTTCTCGTAACGCCACACTCCCCCATCCCCGAGATAGAACGGCCCAGCCAACGCCGGCGGGTTCGCGGTCAGCCCCGCGCTGGCCGTCACCGCCAACGGCGCGCCTTCCACCTCCAAAGCCACGCTGCGCACGTCCGGCAGTTGCGTGAGCGTCTCAGTCAAGCACGCCAGTACGGTGGCCCGGGCCGTCTCGGAAGCGCGCGCCATGGGGCTGGTCAGGTTGACGGTCGCAACCGAATCAGTCACCTTGACAGCATCCGTCGCGAGCCGTGTCCCCGCCGGGACCACCGATCCGACCGCGCCCGTCAAGTACGCCGGAGGCCCCGCCAGGAACTGTTTGGCCGCTTCCGTGGCCGCCGATTGGCGCGGGAAGACCCGCCTGTCCGGGACCAGATATTGCGCATTCGCCGAAGGGAAGTAGAGCGGCGCCGCGACATAGTCCCCACGGAACACGTCCTCGGGGATCACCGTGCCGTCCGGCAATTCGGCGATCCGCCACTCGGCACTGTCGTTTTCGGTGAGCTCCAACGTCTCGCTGCGGGATGTCGGCGCCAGCACCCCGTAGCGCCCCACCTCATCCACCCGGCCGACCTGAGTGACCGTCAACGTGATCCGCCCAGCCTGCGTGGCGGATTCCGCCACCACCGGCGCCTCCCCCGATTGATACACCGTGACCTGCGCCGACGGGTCCCACGTGCCCGCTATCTCGTCCGCCAGGTAGGACCGCGCCACCTTGAAATCATCCGTCGCGCCCGCCATCATCGCTTGCAGGAACCCCTCGACTATCTGGTCGGGGCTCGCCCCCGCAGCAGGCCCAGCCGCCGCCGCCTGGATATAGCGCTGCTCCACCGCCGCGTCTTCCCGCCCGGCGTGGACCGAACCCGAACGCGGGAGGTCGCCGCAACCGGCCAGCGCAGCCAGCGTTACAGCCGCCGCGAGCCCCGCACCACCCACCAGCCGACGATGCCGCCCCGCCGCGCCCAGCCCACCTGCCGACCCGCGCTGCGGCCACGCCCGGACCCCAGCCCCACGCCCCGGCCGGCGTTCCCGCGCCGCCGCGCCCAGGTCGCCGCTCATGACCCCACCCGCGCTGGCGGGTCCAGACGATGCCGCGCCGCCGCGCCCAGCCCACCGGCCGACCCGCGCTGCGGCCGCGCCCGGACCCCAGCCCCACGCCCCGGCCGGCGTTCCCGCGCCGCAGCGCCCAGGTAGCCGCTCATGACCCCACCCGCGCTGGCGGGTCCACCAGCGCCAGCTCCAACGGCGGGGCGCCGATCGGGCCGCCCACCTTGGTGGGGACCACCAGCCGGAACACGGTCCCAACCCCGGCCTGACCGGCCACATCAAGGCGTCCACCGTGCAGATTGGTGTCCTCCAAAGCGATCGCCAAACCCAAACCGGTGCCGCCCGTGGTCCGCGAGCGGGCCCTGTCGGCCCGCCAGAAACGATCAAACACGCGCGCGCTCTGGTCCTCGCTGAGGCCCACGCCGTGGTCCTCGACACTGATCGCGACGCACTGGTCATCCGCCGCCATCCGCACCCAGACCGGGCCGCCTTCGGCGTGCTCGATCGCATTGACAACCAGGTTGCGGACAATCCGGGAGATGCGCCGCGCGTCAACCTCGGCGAACGCCGGGGCGCTGGGCAGTTCGCCCAGCAACGTGACACCGCGGTCTGCGGCGAGCGGACCGACCGCGTCGAGTTCCCACCCGACCACTGCCCGCAGATCTACCCGCTCGGTGTCGAGTTGGGCGGCGCCCGCGTCGAACCGGGAAATCTCCAAGAGGTCGGCCAGCAGCGCATCGAACCGGTCGAGTTGGTTGGCGAGTAGTTCCGCCGAACGCCCCACCTCCGGCGCGAAGGACGCGCGAGCCGCGTGGATCATGTCGCCGGCCATCCGGATGGTCGCGAGTGGGGTGCGCAATTCGTGCGACACGTCAGACACGAACCGGCGTTGCAGGTTGGACAGGTCCTGGAGTTGTTCAATGTGGCGTTGCATTGAGCCGGCCATCTCGTTGAACGATGCCGCCAACCGCGCCATCTCGTCCCGGCCACGGACCGGGATGCGTTCGCCTAGGGCACCGTCCGCCAGCTTGGCCGCGACCCGGGCAGCTTCACGCACCGGGCGGACCGCCTGGTGCGTCACGAGCCAAGTCACCGCCACCAAGGTGAGGAACACGCCGAGAGCAGACACCATCAGCACCCGGGTGATCAACGTCATGGTCGCCTGCTCTGGGCTCAGGTCATAGACCAGCACCAACACATAGTTGGTTGACATCAAGCTGACCGCTTGAGCCACCGCGACGCCGGGGGCGCCGCCCGCTTGGGCGCCGGTGGCACTGGCGGAGGCCTCGGCCGTGGCGGGTAGCGCCACCGACTGCCAGAACTGGCGACCTGGGGTCTCGGCAGCGGCGGACCGC
>JAITLE010000115.1 GCA_031278075.1 Bifidobacteriaceae bacterium
GAAGGTCTCCAATCAGACCGCGGCTGAGGTCGCGGCGGCGCCTACATGGTGATGTCGACGCCGTTCGAATAGCGGGCCACAGTCGAACCCACCAACGTCAGCTTCACCTTATACACGCCGGACGTCGTCGGAACGTGTGTCATGCCGCTGATCGACGTGCTGCCGTCCTTCACCGTCGACGTGCCGTTGTACCAACGAATCGTCACGTCTTCAGCCGGATAATTCGACGGATCGGTGACATACGCGAGCGACAGTGTTCCGTCGTCGTTGGTCAGCGTCGCCGTCTTCACCTTGGGCGCGGTCGCCGGCGCCTCCTGCGTCACCGTCACGGTGTCTGAATACTTCACCACAGCTGCGACGCCTTCCTCGTCAAACGCCGACACCTTGACTTGTATCGCGCCAGCGGTCAGCTCGGCCGTCGTCAACGTGTAGGTGGTTTGATCGTTCGCCGCCGAGATCAGCTTCGGGCAACCCTCCCCGCACCCCACGCGATACCACCTGATCGCCACCGGGGTCTCCTCCGGAGTCAACGTGTAGTTCAGCGTCAGCGTCTGACCGACCGCAGGTGAGCCCGTCAGCTTCGGCTTCCCCAGCGCCGGAGGGGCCGCCCGGACAGTCACCGTGGCCGATGCCGTCTTGGTCGGGTCCGCATCCGATGTCGCGGTCACGGTCAAGACCGTGCCCGGCGCCTCATCCGCGCCGACGCTCAAGACGCCATCGGAGTTGATCGTCGTGTCGTTCGATGTCCCCCCGCTCACCTCCCAGGCGACCTCGTTGTTGGTCGCCCCGGTGGAGAGAGTCACCGTGCCGGTGAAGTCAGCCGTCTGCCCTTGGATGACCGAGGCGGTCTGAGGAGAGATCGCGACGCCGGTCGGGATCACCTCATAGACCCCCGCCCAGGAGAACATCGGCGCTTGGTTGTTGGTCGCCCGCAGCCGCAACGTGACGGCGCCCTCCTCCGCCATCGTGACCGGGAAGGTGTTGCTGTAGCCAGCCACGTTACTCGAGCTGGTCAGCGAGAACGTCGCCAACGGCGTGGCGCTGGTGGTCGACCCGTAGTCGATGTAGGCCTCAGTGGTACGCGCGGAGCCAGACCACCACGAGTAGCTCGTGAACGCCAAGGCATAGCTCCCGGCGGGCAGGGTGAAGGTGTACGTCACCAACGCCCCAGTCGAGTTCTGGCCGGCGTACATACCCGTTGTCGTCACCTTGCTGTAGGCGCCGGTCGCGACGCCCTTGTAGGCGATCGACCCTGCCGTGCCGCTCGGTGTGTACCCCTGGTGGCCCCAGCCGTCAGCCGCGTCGTAGACCTGGTCGGCCACGTCGTTGAGGAGCGTTCGACCCGATTGAGAGACGAGTTCGGCGATGGCCAGGTAGGCCGGCGAGGTGTAGCCCAGGGCAGAGCCATCCACGCCCAAACCGGAGGCGACCCCGTTGCCGTCCACAAAGTAGAGCAGCCCCTCCGGGACCACTTCGACCGTCGCGGTGGTTTCAAGGTTCCGGTAGACGCCGGTCACCCTGACCGTGGACCACGCCGTGTCGAAGCTGACCTCGGCCAGGTTCCAGGTGATCTCGAACTCTTCTGTGGCGCCGTTGTCAACGTTGGTCGCCGTCAAAGTGGCGGGCAGCGCGGGCGTTTGCCCTTTCCAGGTGGCGAGGTAAGGCGTCGGAAGCGACCAATTCCCTTCGAGCGAGCCGGCCGCGGCCTGGACAGAGGCGAGCCGGGCGACAATCTCAGCCGGTCCCTCCGCGTCCAGCCCGTAGGCCTCAGGATCAGCCACCGCCGCCAGGGCGTCGGCGCGCACAGCCAGGTAGGCCGCCCAGTCCTCGTCCGTGTACCGCTCCGTGCGGGTGACGGCGCTAGTCGCCTCGAGGGCTTCGACGATCGGACTCAGATCGATGGCCGCAGGGTCGGCCACCGGCCCGGCGATGGTGTCGAACGAGTCGACCACCAACGTGCCCGCCGTCACCGTCAACTTGACCGTGTGCTCACCGAACGGCAGACCACGCAACGAATACGAGGTGCGCCAATAGGCGGAGGTGGGCCAGTTCTTCTCGCTCACCGAGACCTTGTTGCCGTCGATGGTGAGCTCGAGGGTCGCACTCGAGGAGTTGTTGGCCATGATGTCGAAACCGGTGCCGGTGAAGGTGTAGCTGACGGACGCGCCCGTGGCCTGGCTGGTCGAGACGCTCCGCCCGTAGGTGTACATGCTTTGGCCGTTCGTGTGGAGCCAGCTGCCGCCGTAGACCAGCTTGGTGTTCGGCGGGTCGGCCAGGTCAGTCATCTCCATGTTGTCGAGACGCTCGTCGTAGTACGCCGCGTAGGTGTCCAGCTTCTCGATCTTCAGGTTGTCGAAGCTGGTCCAATAGAAGCCGCTGGCCAGGTCGACGCGCCCGGACAGCACAGGGCTGGCGTCCGTGTAGGCCGCCACCTGTTCGCCGTCGATATAGGCGGTGATCTGGTTCCCCGCAGCCTGAACCGCGAGGTTGTGCCACGTCCCGGTCTCCACACTGATGGCGCCGGAAGACACGGTCGAGCCGAAACGCTGCAGACTCCAGGTCCCAGCGCGGCTGAGGCGGAGCACATACGGCGTCGAGGCCAGCGCCTGAGAGTTGTCGCCGCCGGTCGAGCGCACGCCGATGGCGGCGTAGTTGCTCGTGGTGTCGCGGTCGAACCGCACATCGACGCTGGCCTTGTAGTTCACCCAGCGGAAGTCGCCGATGCCGGTGATCGGGTCACCGCTGTTCCACGCGGAGCCCAGCCCGCCGAAGGCGGTCTGGTCCACCTGCTGTCGTAACACATAGTTGTCGCCGCCGGGCTCCAGGTAGGCCTCGAAGGCGCCGTTGCGGTCCCAGGTGTACAAGGCGTCTGCACCGGTCGGCCCGCCGCGCGAATCGATGAAGCTCTCGGTGGCGGCGGTCACGTCGCCCTTCGAGTCGTACACGGGCACGGTCTTGTCGCCGTACTCGAAATCGTCCGCCCAGAGCACGCCATCGCCGTTCGCCTCGATGTCCAGGACGGTCCGCTCGCCCTCGACGGGCAGCGGCTCGAGCACCTCTGGGTCGGAGGAGCGGTCCAGCGAGGTCACGGTGACGATCGAATACGGCTTCACCACGACCGTGTATGTCCCGTCGTCGCTTGGCGCGACGTCACCGATGTGCTTCTTGTAGTTGGTGTTGAACACCTCACCGGTGGACGCGGCCCGGGTCTCCCAGATCTCGAGACTCGCGTCCGGTTCGATCTCCATGTCCTGGACGGTGAAGGTGTACGTGTTGGTGTACTCCGAGTCATTGACCACCACGGTGGAGAAGGCCGACTTGTCGGGCGCGGCCAGCGTGATGTGGTTCGGGCCGCCGCCGCGTCCCACGATCGGGTTCGTGCCGGTCGCGCTGCTCGCGCTGGCGGCGGTGACCGCGCGCCAGATCCCGGCCGTGTTCGTCTCGTTCTCCCAACCTGTCACGGCGAAGTCGGTGAAGTGCTCGAGCATCAGCAAGCCCGCGTCGTAGTGGATCCAGCCGGACCACGGGTCGCGCGCCGAGACCAGCTCCTTGTGGGAGTATTGGCCGCCCTCGTAGAACGAGCCGATCGCGGGCTGGTAGATGAAGTGGGTCCGGCGCGAGTTGACGTAGCCCTTGACGATTGTGTTGGCCATCTCGAGCGCCGAGTTGGTGCCGCCGATCCCGGTGCCCACCACCGTCGGGTCGGCCACGTTGTTGTTCGGCCGGAACGCCGAGTTCGAGAACGTCGCCTGGGCTTCGGAGTTCCACACCTCTTTGTCCGCCGTGTCAGCCATCCACTTGAAGTTCCCGGCGGAGTCGTCATTGGTGGTGTAGTGGTACCCGATCACGTCGACAGCCTCCATATAGGTGGTGCTGTTCCGCATCGTGGTCCCAAAGGTCGGCAGGCCGCTGTTGTCGTCGATGATGATCTTGATCTTCTGGAACAGCTCCTGTTCCTGGGCGCTCGACCAGCCCGCCAGCTCCGGGTCTTCGCTGACATACCCGGTGGTGTCGTTCCTGATCCAGTTGACGAAGTTGACGGTCCAGGTCCAGGTGGGGCTCTCCTCGTTCCGGCCCGGGTTCAAGTAGTCGATCATGTAGCCGTATTCGCGGTACGCGGCCAGGATCGTGTTCTTGAACCAGGTGTAGGTCGCTTCGACGCGGCCAGATGTGCCGGACGCGAAATAGGGCTCGCGCCAACGCAGAATCGAGACCTTCAAGTCTGGGTTGATCTTCTTCGCGTCGGCCGCCAGTTGGAAGCCGGGATCACGCGCGGGGTTGGCTTCCTCGTCCAAGGTCCGCATAGTGGCCGGGTTCGGACCGGTCGAGGTGTTCCGGTCATTCCCCATCTCGATCTTGACGTGCTCCATTATCGGGTTGCTCCCGCCGAACAGCGTCTTGAGCAACTGTGAGTACGCCTCCGGGTTCTGGGCTTTGTAGTCCATCAGGACGGCGCTGGTGGAGTTGGCGCTGAGGACGCCGAATCCTTTGAACGTCAATCCGTTGATGTTCTCCGCCGCCACGTCGTCGCCGTCGATGACGACCGAGACGCTCGCGTCCGCGGCGAGCGCCGATTCTTGGAGGGCCCATGGGGCCGCCGTGATGGTGAGGGCGAAGACCGCGGCGGCAGCCGCCGCGCGGCGCTGACGCCACCAACGCGGAGCCCTCGGGAAATGCTGACTGTGGTTCATCGTTGAAGCTCCTAGCGATCAAGAGTGATCATGAATAGGGACACTTCCAGCGTAGTGAGCCCACTCTTGCCCAGTCAATGGCTACAACCGATCACTTATGATCAGTCTGGGCGCGAACCCTCACACGGCATCGCGCGGCGGCCCCGAGGACTCCCGAATCCGCAACTGCGGCGAGATCGTCACGCGATGCACCGGTCGGCGCGGGTCGAGCAGCCGATCAACCAAGAGATCCACCGCGGCCCGGCCCAACGCCTCGCGCGCCGGACGGATCGCCGTCAAAGCCGGCGTGAACATCTCGGCCACCTCATCGTCATAAGCGATCACAGAGATGTCGCCCGGCACCTTCAGGCCACGCAACTCCAACTGCTGGACCAGCGCCATCGCCTCGCGATCCGAGTGCACCAACAGCCCCGTCACACCGCCTGCGACAACCTGGTCGATCACCGCCTCGAGCGCCGCGGCGAAGCCCACGGTCCGCGAATCGGGGGTCACCGCGGACACGCGGCGGGTGGGATCGGCGCCCAACTCCCGGCTCACCCGCTCGAATCCCTGCCGCACCTTCCGTGTGGTGGGGCTCGACCGGCTCACCACCAGGCCGACGCGACGGTGCCCCAGATCCCACAGGTAACGCATCGCCAGCTCCGCGCCCAACGCGTGGTCAGAGGTGACCGACTCCACAGGGGTCTTCCCCGGCCCCGCCGACGCCTCCCGCTCCAGCAACACGCACGGCAAGCTCTGCGCGGCGATCCAATCGATCACCTCGGCGGCGTGCGCCCCCTCGACATTCGGCACCGCGAGCACCCCGCGCACCTGTTCACTCGCGAACAACGGCGCCAGCGCGGGACGCTCGTCCTCGCTCTCATAGGAGTCGCCGCGCAGCATCAAGCGCAGCCCGAACCGCCTAGCCTGCGCCTCAGCGGACCGCGAGACCGCGGGCCAATAGAAGTCCAAGCCCGGCGCGAGCATCGCGATTTGGCCGTTGAGCTGCGGTAACGCCGTCTCGGGCGAAACTTGCGGCGCCTGGGGCGGCGCCGGGGGCGCCACCACTCGCGCGCCCCCGTGGACGCGCTCGATCAATCCCTCCGCCTCCAGCAGTTTCAGGTCCCGCCGAATCGTGAGAGCGGTCACATCGGTGGCGGCGGCCAGATCGGCCACGCGCGACGTGCCGCGCTCGCGCAAGAGCGCCATCAAGCGCTCGCGGCGCAGGTCCGGCAACAATTGGGTCGGGGCCATAGCGGCTGCGTCTCCTTCCGTCATGGTGAGACTGTCCACATTCCACACAACATTACCCGCGCCCTTTCTCCGCCGGCCGGCAAATCACCGCGCAACGGCGTTCCGCGGCGAGGTCGATCCGCAGCTGCGTCAGCTTGCGCCCCCACACCGCGGCGTGGCGCGGATCGTCCAAGACCAGCTCCACCAGGTCGAACCCAAGGGCCTCAGGCCAGGTCACGGCCAGGACGGCGCCTGCGAGAGTCTCGACATCCAAGCCTGAGGCCCGCCGCGCCGCGATGTTCCCCGCCAGCAAGAAGCGCAGCTCGGCCGTCCCCGGCCGCCCGGGCGCCCACTGCCACGTGTCCCGGATCGCCACCGAGCCGCCCGCGCGGTCGAGCTCGACGCGACGGGTCCAGGCGACGAGCCGGTCGGAATCGTACGCCCCCGCCAGGTCGGCCTCGAAGGCCACGCGCGGGCCGTCCGCCGCCCACTTGACCGCGCGGGCGCCGAACCCCGGGCCGACCGCCTGACCCCGACCGCAGATCAGAGGCACGTTGTGCCACTCGCTGCGCATACACCAGATGCCGTAGCGGCCCTGGCCGAAGGTGGCCGCGGTGTAGGTCGGCCGCCCGGCGTCCACCAGCACCGGCACGCCGTCCAGCGCGACGATCACCGACCCGACGTCGTTGTGGTTGTGCGGCTCCCCGTTGTGACCGCCCTTGGCCACCACCGCGAGCCCATCGGCGCGGCCGTCGAATTCGCGGGCGACCATCACCTGGATCGACGGGTACCAGACCTCCCGCGGCAACGGGGAGCGCGCGCCGGCCGCCTGGGCTTTCCCCGACGATGCCGTGCGCCGCGCCGCCTGCCAAGCCTCGTCCGCGACCGCCAGCGCCATCCGGCCGAGGGAGTCCGCGGGGGGCTCGGGCCACGCCTCGGCCGCCGCGAGGCTCCGCGCCAGGGCGTGCCCCGCGGCCGCCGCGTCGCCGAACGCGCGGCCGAGGCGCCACAGCGCGTGCCATGGCTGTTCGGCCCCGGGCCGCGCCGAGGCGTCCGCGTGGTCGACGTGCCAAGGGCCGCCGAGGTGGGAATTGTGCGGGAAGGCGACCGTCAGGCGCAAGCGAGGCACGGCCGTCGCGTCGAGGCGGCCCCCGGTCGCGTCCCGGAGCACGAGGAGCGCCTCGAGCAGACGGCACGGCCCGTTCCACCAATAGCCTTGGCCCTCGTCGCAGGCGCCGTCCTCGGGCAGGGCGGCGGCGTAGCGGTCCAGCACCGCGACCGCTCGGAGCACCAGGCGCAGCCGCTCGGCGGGCTCTTCCGCCAGCCGCAGGGCCGCGGTCAGCACGTTGCCCGCGATCCAGGGGGCCCAGTTGTGGATGGGCGCGTCCAGGCCTAGCCAATGCCAGTCCTCACGTTGTTCGAATGGCGCGAAGACCCGCGTGCGGACCTCGCGGCGCAGGCGCCGGCGCAGGCCTGGCAGACTGGCCTCGAGGCGCTCGCCCAGCAGGTGGTCGACCCAGGCCAGCTGCGCCGCCGCCTCGCCCGCGCCGAGGTCGAGGAACGGCCGGTCCACGTCCGGCAACACCTCCGAGCGGGTCGCCCACGAGTCGTCGTGCGCCGGCCAGCACCACGAGGACTGCTCACATGTGGCGAGCACGCCCTCCGCCACCTCGTCCAGCCAGTGGTCCTCCGGGGAGCGGGCCGCCACCAAAGCGGCCCGGCTGAGGCGCGCCGCGCGGGCGAACACCACGGATTCGTAGTCCTGCCGTCCGCCGTCGCGGCGGAAGGCGGCCCAAGCGCTGGCGGTTGGCCTGGGCCAGGGCGTGCCGAGGGCGCGTTCGGCGGCTTCTTCGAGTTCGGCGAGGCCGGCCGCGGCCGCCTGGACGGCGGGCAGGGCCTCGGCCGGCGGCCTGAGCCACCGCTCGAGGTCGGAGGCGAGGTCCGGCCACAGTTCCAAGACCGGGCCGCGCCCACGTTGCCGCATGCGGCAAGCGTACAGGAAACGTCTATAACGGTTCGACAACGATCCTCATCCCCATCATCGCACCCTTGCGTGATCGTCCGTGCATCCTTATGCTCGCTTCTTGAACCCAATTGTTCACGTGTCGGCCCTGCGCGCCGACCCGGACGAGAGACTCAAGGTGGAGCATCCCCCAACCGGCTGGCCGCAATGGCTCCCGCAACCCGACTCGGCACGCTCGCCGCTGACGGGCTGGACGCGGGACCACTGGGCGGCTTTGGCCGACAGGTTGCTCCTCGCCGCGCGCCGCCATGCCTCCCCCGGCCACGCGGCCATCATCCCGCCCGGGCCCGAAGGCGGCTACGGCCGCCGCGTCGACGGTCTCGAGGGGTTCGCCAGGACGTTCCTGCTGGCCGGCTTCCGCCTCGCGGGCGAGGCGGCCGACCCGCTCAACCTCGCGGAGTGGTACGCCACAGGGATCGCGACCGGCTCGGATCCCGCCAGCCCCGAGCGCTGGCCCCGGCTCACGGAGCACCCTCAGGCCAAGGTCGAGGCCGCGTCGATCGCCCTGATCCTCGACCTGACGCGCGAACAGATTTGGAACCGGCTGGACGGCGCCGTCCGCGAGCGCGTCGTCGAGTACCTCGCGCCGGCGGTGGGCGACACGACGTATCCCCGCAACAACTGGTTGTGGTTCCGGATCGTGGTCGAGACCTTCCTCCGATCGGTCGGCGGACCCTGGGCGCCAGCAGACATCGAAGAGGATCTCGCCTTACACGATTCGTTCGAACGCCAAGACGGTTGGCTGGCCGACGGCGACGGGCGGGACTTCGACCATTACACGGGCTGGGCGCTCCACCTCTACCCCACGTTGTGGCAGCGCATGAGCGGCGCCGCCGACCTCGCCACCGACCAGCGCCGCGAGCGCGACCGGCGCCTGCTCGACCGCTACCTGCTGGACGCCCGGCGCCTGGTCGGCGCCGACGGCGCTCCCCTGTTCCAGGGACGCAGCCTGATCTACCGGTCCGCGGCGGCCGCGCCCTTCTGGGTCGGCGCCTTGGCCGAGGTCCCCTCCACCCCGCCGGGCGCGCTGCGCCGCGCCGCCTCCGGAATAGTCCAACACTTCGCCGCGCGCGGAGCGCCCGACGCGCACGGGTTGCTGACCCTCGGCTGGCATGGCCCCTGGCCCGCTTTGGCGCAGTCCTATTCCGGCCCCAGTTCGCCCTATTGGGCGGCCAAGGGATTCCTCGGCTTGGCGCTCGACGCCGCCCACCCGGTTTGGACCGCCGCTGAGGAGCCGCTGCCAGTCGAGCAGGGCGACTTCGTCCGGACCATCGCGGCCCCCGGCTGGGCGGCTCACGCCTGCGTCGCGGACGGGATAGTCCGGATCTCGAACCACGGGACGGACCACGCCCATGAAGGCGACCAGGTGGGCGACTCTCCCCTCTACGCCCGCCTCGGCTATTCCACGGCCACAGCGCCGCTCCTCGACGAGGCGGCCTGGACCGCGCCGCTGGAGCAGTCCGTCTGCTTGATCGACTCCCTGGGCCGCGCCACTCACCGGGCGGGCATGCGGCCCCTGGCGCTCTTCGCCGAGGGCGGGGTGGCCGTCGCCGCGTCCACCGGCCAGGCTCACTGGCTCACCGCGGCCGCCAGCCAACAGCGCCACGGCTCCGGCCGTCGCGGCGCCGCCGAGCCGGCCGGCCGCCTCACGGTGATCAGCCTGGTCCGATCCGCCTGGGAGGTGCGCGGCGCCCACATCGAAGGCCTCGCCGCCACGCGCGCCGCCGCGCTGCGGATCGGCGGCTGGGCTGTTGCCGCCGCCGGCGAGGGCGTGACGGGCGGCGAGGCTGGCGGCACGGCATCGGCCATCGCGTCGGGCGGCGGCCTGATCTCCTGGGTGAGGGCGCTGGCCTGCGCCGGCTCACCCGCACCGGCTCGCGCCGGCGTGCTCGAACGGGCCGAGGCTTCTCCCCTCGGCGAGCCAGCGCGCGTGCCGTATCTGGAATATCCGGTGTCCCCTGGAGTCTGGGTTTGGACTCTGGTGGGGATGACCCGCGGCTCCGAGGAGAGTCCGCGGGCCGAACTCGCGCTCACTGACGCGATAGAGGTGACCTGGCCCGACGGCGAAGTCACCACCACACCTCTCGAATGCACATACGAGCTACCCGGGCTGGCGCGCGTCGCTGCAAACCATCCGGGCGCCCACCTCGAGTATCCCGATGAAAGGACCAAGCAAACCCCATGAAAAAGACAACTTTAGGTATGCTGACGGCACTCGCGACGGCCGGGGCGCTGACGCTCGCGGCCTGCGGAGGCGGCGGCGGCGACGAGTCGACCACGCCGGCCGGTGGCCAGACCACCTCGGGCGCCCAAGCCAGCGTCGACCCCGGCGCCGAGCCCGTGACCTTGACCCTGGCGGGCTGGTCGCTGGAGACGACACCGGAATTCCAAGTGTTGGCGGACGCCTTCATGGCCGCCAACAGCAACGTCACGATCGAGCTCAAGGAGTATGACGCCAACGACTACGGGACCCTGATGCTGGCCGACATGGCGGCGGGCAACGCCCCAGACATCATCACCATCAAGGAGGCGAAAGCCCTCGGGCAGTGGGTCGACGGCGGGCAGTTGCTCGACGTGACCGATGTCGTCTCCGCTCTGCCGGCGAACGTGTCCGGCGCCGGCTCGTACACCATTGACGGCGTCAACTACGCGGCGCCCTACCGGCAGGACTCGTGGGTGCTGTTCTACAACGCCGACCTGTTCAGCCAGGCCGGGGTCGCGGTCCCCGACGGCAGCTGGACGTGGGACGACTACGCCACCGCCGCCAAGGCGCTGACCGCCAACCTCGGCGGCAAGAAGGGCGCCTACGAGCACTCGTGGCAGTCCACCCTCCAAGGGTTCGCCCAAGCGCAGACCCCGGGCGCCGACCTCGGCGGCGGCCAGGACTACAGCTACCTCAAGCCGTACTACGAGCGGGTCTTGGACCTCCAGACCTCCGGCGCCCAGGAGACCTACGGCAACATCACCACCAACAAGCTGACCTACCAGGGCCAGTTCGGCAAGCAGGAAGCCGCCATGATGGCGATGGGCTCTTGGTACGTCGCGACCTTGATCACCCAGCAGGCCTCCGGCGAGGCGGACAGCTTCACTTGGGGCATGGCGCCCATCCCGCAGTACGACTCGTCCACCACCGGCACGGACAAGGTTCCCGTGACCTTCGGCGATCCGACGGGCCTCGGCATCAACGCCGGAATCGACTCGTCCAAGGTCGCGGCCGCCAAGGCCTTCATCGCGTTCGCCGCGTCCGACGCCGCTGGCGAGGCTCTGGCCAAGATCGGCATCCTGTCCTCGGTCTCCTCAGACGCCGTGACCGCCGCGTACTTCGCGCAGGCCGGCATCCCGACCGACGAGCTGTCGAAGTTCGCGATCTCGACGCATGACACCCGTCCGGAGAACCCGCAATCGCCGAACATCGCCGCCATCCAGACGGCGCTGGGCGAGGCCCACACGGCCATCATGTCGGGCTCCTCGGCGATCGACGACGCGATCGCGCTGGCGACCTCGACCATCCAGTCGGAAATCGGCTGACTGAGCCGCGGACTGCCGGTCCCACTTGCGCAGGGACCGGCAGTCCGCTTGACCCTTCACGAGAAAGCCCATGTCCACCACCGCCATCGAACCCGCCCCGCCGCCGACCCGGCCGCGCAAACGCCGTTCCGCTTTGCGCTGGCACAACACCCTGCGCGGCTGGAGTTTCATCGCCCCTAACTTCATCGGTTTCGCCGCTTTGACCTTGGTCCCGATCATCATCCTGTTTTATGTCTCACTCACCGAGTGGGGGGCGCTGGGGGATCCGAAATGGATCGGGGAGGAGAACTTCACCAAACTGTTCACCCGCGACATGCGGTTCCGGACGGCGCTGTGGAACACGCTCTATTACACGATCGTCCATATGCCGCTGACGTTGGTCGCGTCCCTGGGCCTGGCCGTGTTGCTGAACCGCAAGATGCGCGGCGCCGCCTTTTTCCGCACCGCGGCCTTCTTCCCGTACATCACCTCGATCGTGGCCATCGCGATGGTCTGGAACTTGATGTTCAGCCCGGATTACGGCCCGATCAACCAAATCCTGCGGTTCTTCGGGGTCGACAACCCGCCCGGCTGGACCGTCTCGTCGACCTGGGCCATGCCCGCGGTGATCGTGGTGGGGACCTGGCGCGAGATGGGGTATTACATGCTCTTGTTCCTGGCCGGGTTGCAGACCATCCCGCGTGAGCTGTACGAGGCGGCCACGGTGGACGGCGCCGGCGCCTGGTCGCGTTTCTGGCACGTCACTGTCCCGTGCCTGCGCCCCACCACCTTCTTCGTCACCGTGATGCTGACGATCGGGTCCATGAAGGTGTTCGACCTCGTGTTCGTGATGACGGAGGGCGGACCCGGGCGGTCCACTTTGGTGATCTCCCAGTTGATCTGGCAACAGGCCTTCGCCGAGGGCGACTTCGGCTACGCCTCCGCCATCTCGGTGGTGCTGTTCGCGATCTGTCTTGTGCTGACCCTGATCCAATTCTGGGTCAACCGGAGGGCTGAGCGATGACCGCGGCCACGCGGCGGCCCCGCCGCGCCCGGCGGCTGCGGGAGCGGATCGGCAAGGGCGTCCTCTACGCCTGCCTGATCGCAGCCGCGGCCTTCCTGCTGGTGCCGTTCTTCTGGATGCTGTCCTCTTCCCTGAAACAGAACAACCAGGTCTTCACCATCCCGATCCGCTGGATACCAGAAACCTTCAAATGGAGCAATTACGTCGACATTTGGACCAAATCCGGCATGTCCGACTGGCTGAAGAACACCATGATCCTGTCTGTCGTGGTCACCCTGCTGCAGGTGTTCACCGGATCTTTCGCGGCTTATGGTTTCTCCCGCATCCGGTTCCCGGGCCGCGACGTCCTGTTCCTCGGGTATATCGCGACCATCGCGGTGCCCTGGCAGGCCTACATGATCCCCCAGTACAAGATGATGGCGAGCCTCGGCCTGGTCGACACCCTGTGGTCGATAATCCTGCTGCAGGCGTTCGGCGCCTTCGGCGTGTTCTTGATGAAACAGTTCTACGAGACCATTCCGGAGGATCTGTCCGAATCGGCCCGGCTCGACGGGCTGAGCGAATACGGCATCTACCGCCGCATCATGCTGCCGTTGTCAGTGCCGGCGATCGCCTCGCTCTCGCTGCTCATGTTCGTCACCACCTGGAACGACTTCTTAGGGCCGCGGCTTTACCTGCGCACGCCGAGCAACTTCACCATCCAGGTCGGTCTGAAAGTCTTCCAGGCGGACCCGCAGGGCTCGTCTATGTACGGCCTGATGTTCACTGGCTCGGTCCTTTCCGTGCTGCCCATCGCGATCATCTTCATGGCCGGTCAGCGCTACTTCGTCGAAGGCATCGCCACGACGGGGATGAAGGGCTGAGCCGTGAAGAAGGGCTTCGCGGACACGTTCGTCACCATCACCAGCCTGGCCTACCTCCTGCTCGGGGTGAGCTGTTTGACCACGGCGGCCACCGCCCCGATCTGGCTGATCCTCCTGGCCACGGACCTGTCCCAGACCTGGCCGGCGCTGCTGCTGGCCGCGCCGCTCGCAGGACCGGCGACTTACGCGGCGTTCGCCTGCTTCGCCGACCACACGGACGGCGGCTTGAAGGTCGTGTCCGTCTACTTGCGCGCCTGGCGTGAAGGCGTGCGCCGCGCTGGACCGCTCGGCCTGGCTGTGACCGCGCTTGTCGCTGTGGTGGTCGTGGACGTGATCGGACTGGCCGGTTCACCGGCTGGGGCGCTGGCCGCCCCCGTGCTCGCGATGACGGGCGCCTGCGGTCTCGCGTCCTTCTTCATCGCCGTCGCCGCCGCACAGGAATTCGCCGCGCTGAGGCGCCTCGCGCTGATCAAGGCCAGCTTGTACTGCGCCATCCGGCACGGTGGCTGGAGTTTGATCTCGCTGGCCGCGCTGGCCCTGTGGGTCGCATTCCTCAGCCGCGGCGCAATCTGGTCCCTCGCCGCGGTGCTGGGCCCCGTGCTGTACCTCGTGTGGGCCAATTCCAGACACTCCCTGACGCCGGTGCGCGCCACAATCGCCCTGGCGCCACCGCCGCCCGCGCCGAAGCCCGATCTCAATTAGCCCAGGAGCCGTCCAATGACCTTGCCCGTAACCCACCCCGCGCCTCGGCCCACCCGCTCTCAGGGTGCCGAGCCCGCAGGACTGGCCTCGGCCACGGCCTTGGCCCTCGCCACCGTGCGCCGCAACATCGAGGAGTTCGGGGAACGCTTCCCCGGCGACTGCAGCGTCGCCGACCGCTACCGCGACCGCGTCGGCGGCCCCGTGCCCGGCGCCAACGTCGGCTGGACCACAGGGTTTCGCACCGGGATGATTTGGCTCGCTGGGGAACTCAGCCCCGACCCGGTCTTAGAACGTGCCGGCCTGCGGGACGTGGCCAGCTTCACACAACGACTGGCGCGCCGCGTCGACCTCGAGACGCACGATCTCGGGTTCTTGTACATGCCCTCTTGCGTCACCGCTTGGCGGCTCCTCGGCGATCGCGACGGCCGCGCCGCCGCGATCGGCGCCGCCGACGCCCTGATGACACGTTTCATCGAACCAGCCGGCATCTTCCAGGCGTGGGGCGGGCTGGGAGACGGCGACCAAAGCGGGCGGGCGATCATCGACTCCGGGATGAACATGCCGCTGCTCTATTGGGCCAGCGCTGAGACCGGCGACCCGCGCTACGCCCAGGCGGCGACCAGGCACATGCGCCAGCTGCGGGACCACCTGCTGCGCCGCGACGACTCCACCTTCCACACCTTCATCTGGCACGCGCAAACTGGCGCGCCGCTGCGCGGCACGACGGCCCAGGGTTACTCGGACACCTCGTGCTGGGCCAGGGGTCAAGCTTGGGCGATCTACGGCTTCGCCCTGGGCAGCCGCTGGAGCGGCGAGCCGACCTTCTTGGACGCGGCCCGGCGCAGCGCGGCGTACTACCTGGACCACGCCCCGGCCGACGGCGTGCCCTACTGGGATCTGGTGTTCCAAGACGACGCGTCGGGCCAACCCCGCGACTCGTCCGTCGCGGCGATAGCCGTCTGCGGACTCCTCGAGCTGGCGAACCTCGTCTCGGACTCCGCAGAGAGCGAGCGCTATAGGCGCGCGGCGTTGACCGCCATCGACACTCTGATCCGCGGTTACGTGCCCGACCCGTCAAGCCGGCCGAACGCCCAGCTGCTGCACGGCGTCTACGACATCCCATCCGGCGCCGGCGTCGACGAGGCCAATCTGTGGGGCGACTACTTCTACGTCGAGGCTTTGATGCGTCTCATCCGTCCAGCTTGGACACCATATTGGCTCACCGGATTGGAGACCCCCGCATGATTTTGGACAAGTTCTCGCTCAAAGGGCGCGTGGCCCTCGTCACCGGCGCGGGCCAGGGTCTGGGGCTCGGGATGGCCCTCGCCCTGGCTGAGGCCGGCGCCGACGTCGCTTTGTCCACACCGGGCGACGCGGGCTCGAGCGTCGCCGAGGTCGAGGCGCTTGGGCGGCGGGCCTGCCATGTGCCCCTGGACTTGGCCACCGCGTCACCCGAGGATCTGGCCGCACTGGTCGGATCAGTCGTCCAGACCTTGGGCCGCATCGACATCCTGGTCAACAACGCGGGCGTGATCCACCGCGAAGCGGCCACCGACCACTCCGCAGCCGCCTGGCGGCGAGTCCTCGCGATCGACCTCGACGCCGCGTTCTTCCTGGCCCAGGCCGCAGGCCGGGCGATGGTGGCCCAAGGCGGCGGCAAGATCATCTTCATCGCGTCCATGCTGAGTTTCCAGGGCGGGATCCTGGTGCCCTCTTACACTGCCGCCAAGCACGCCGTCGCCGGCGTCACCAAGGCCCTCGCCAACGAGTGGGCCGCGGCGGGAGTCAACGTCAACGCCATCGCCCCGGGGTACATGGCGACGGACAACACCACCGCGTTGCGTGGCGACCCGGTGCGCAGCGAAGCGATATTGAGCCGCATCCCCGCCGGCCGCTGGGGCACGCCGGCTGACTTGGCGGGAGTCGCTGTGTTCCTCGCGTCCCCCGCCAGCGACTACCTCAACGGCGCCATCATCCCCGTCGACGGCGGCTGGCTGACCCGGTGAGACAACCGGTTCGAACCCAAGTGAAAGGCTCCCCCATGGAACAGCGTTATGCGACCAGTCCCGACCAGATTCCCGGATTCGACACAGCGGAACTGCGCGCCCGGTATCTCATCCCCGACCTGTTCCGCCCGGACGCGGTCAAGCTGGTCTACACCCACCACGACCGGATCGTTTTGGGCGGCGCCGCGCCCATGACGGGCCCGCTGACCCTGGCCCCGCCTGAGGAGCTGCGCGCCGCGACCTTCTTGGAGAACCGTGAGGTCGGGATTGTCAACGTGGGCGGCCCGGGCGCCGTCGCCGCAGGCGCCGCCCACCACGAATTGCCGCACGGCGCCTGCCTGTATCTGGGCCGCGGCGCCCCGGATCCGGTGTTCACCAGCCTCGACCCGACGGGCGATGCCGGCCCGGCGCGCTTCTATGTCTTCTCCGCGCCGGCTCACGCCACCTACCCGACCGCGCTGGTGCTCCCCGGCCAGGGCACGCCGCGGCGCTTGGGCGACCGCTTGACCTCGAATGAGCGCGTCATCAACCAGTACATCCACGCGGGCGGCATCCAGTCCTGCCAGGTCGTCATGGGCGTGACCACGTTGGCGCCGGGTTCGATGTGGAACACGATGCCCGCCCACACTCACGACCGCCGCACCGAGTGCTACCTGTACTTCGATCTGCCGCCCGCGGCACGAGTGGTCCACTTGATGGGCGAGCCTGCCGAGACCCGCCACCTGCTGGTCGCCGACGGCCAGGCCGTCATCTCGCCCAGTTGGTCCATCCACTGCGGCGTCGGCACGGCGGCCTATTCGTTCGTGTGGGCCATGGCCGGCGAGAACAAGACGTTCGACGACATGGACCCGGTGGCCGCGTCCGACATCTGCTGACACCGGACGGCCTCGACACCGGATGATCTCGGCACGGGTGACCTCGGCACGGGTGACCTCGGCGCCCGGTCACGCTCATCCCGGGGCCCGCTCAGCCGGGACCTGCTGGCCCCCAAGTCTGATGTCACGTGCTGTTGACCCCTCCATTCCTGTCCTGCTGAGCGGGCTGGCCCGGGGCATTGTGGTGTTGCCAGGGAGATGGGACGGAGAATGGTCGACTAGACCAGCGGAGGCCAGCTATCACATGGTCATGGTCGAAGCCAAAGGTCCGCTCCGTGTAGCCAGGGTTCGGTCGAGCTGCTCGATGGCGTCCACCGCCGCGCGGCGCTGCTTCAGCGCCAGCCTCGCCAAAGCCTTGCGAAACGTCTTGGTGTAGACGACGCGGATCATCCGCCGGCCAGCGCGCTCAGATCACAGCGGGGTGAACAGGCCCCGCTCCGCCGCGCGCCGGTTCTACGCGCTTACGCTCCGCAGCGGTTCCCTCCCGCGCCCGGCAGGCGCTGCGGCTCATTGGCCGCTGCATGGATCACACGCCAATGGGCCCGCCAATAGCCGACGATGCTCTACCATTGGCATGACAGTGTTCATCAAAGAGCTTAGGAGAGTGAGCGCCTTGGCAACGGTGACGGTCCGGGTTGACGCGGAGACTAAGGCAGCGGCCACGGCGATAGTGGAGGGCCTCGGCCTAGACTTATCGACTGCGGTGCGGGCCTTCATGAAGCAGATCGTCTTGCGCCGCGCGGTCCCATTGGTGTTGGAGTATCCCCCCGACGACCCGTTCGACAGCCCGGAGAACCGGGCGGCGCTGCGCGAGTCGATCGCCCAGGCGGATCGCGGCGAGTTCGCGATGGTCACGACTCTGGATGAGCTGGAGGCAGCGGCCGCGTGACCCTGAGCTTCACAGACGAAGGTTGGGCAGGCTACCTCTCTTGGACAGGTGACGCGCGCGCGTTGAAACGGATCCACCGGTTGATCGCGGACATTCAACGGAACGGGAAACGAGGCATCGGCAAGCCAGAACCATTAACCGGCGACTGGTCGGGCTGGTGGTCGCGGCGCATAGACGACCAGCACCGCCTGGTCTACCGAGAAACCGCCTCCGGTGTCGAGATCGCCCAATGCCGCGGACACTACGGCGACCACTGAGCCGGCGCCGAACTGGCGAGGGCTGCGGGCTCAGGCGAGGGGACAGCGAAATAGACGGCCGTGCCCTCGCCTGACGCTACGCTGTGCGCCATCAGGGACTCGAACCCCGAACCCTGACGTTCAGCTCAAGCCTGGGAGCCCCGGTGATCTC